>NZ_JBAWTG010000107.1:0-15687 GCF_037106235.1 Methylobacterium nigriterrae
CGTTCCATGAGGTTCTTAGGCTTGGGGCGGGAGCCGTTCCAAAACTCCGTGATCAACGTCATTGGAACGGCCTCGGAACATTCCACACGGGTGAGCCCTGTTGGAACGCGGACGTAGCGAGATACCTCAATCCCCATCCTCGCTGTTGAGTTCGCAGGCGCCACCAGCGCGGCAGTGGCTCCGGCATCGTCTGGCATGAGGAACCATACGATTGGCCGACGATGGCAAGACCGCCCGCGGATGTTCTTGGTATGGGCGCGGCCAGTCGCCAACGGCTCTCTTCGTTCCGCCGGCGCTTAAGGGCAAGGCATACGCCTTCACACGACTCAGGTAGGGTAGGAAGGCACGTGCCACGGTTTTTCTTCGACATCCACGATGGTGATTTCATCCACGACGATGTGGGACATGACCTCCCCAACCTGAAAACGGTTCGCGCTGAGGCGCAGCGTGCCCTTGCCGGAATGGCCGCGACTAAGCCACCGGACGCGAATGCCATTCAGATCCGGGTGGACGTTCGGGATGACAGCGGCAAGCGCGTCGTGATGGCTTCACTTCTGTCGGTGATTGAGGACGCTCCATAACGCCCAATCCGTGCGAAAGGACCGGGATCGCCCGGCATTTTGATTTCCAGACACACAAACCTAACAGGTTGAAGTGTCCGGGAAAACGGTCGTTTTCCTGCCATAGCATTTTGCGCCGTTTGGAATGGCCCGATAGGGCGAGCCCTGTTGGAAAAGTGCCGCTTGCTTCCGGAGAGGTGGCTTAAGGCAAAGCTCGTGCGGTGGCGGACGAAGCCCTTAAAAATCAGTGACTCGAAAGCTTAGCCGTTCACGAACGAGCAGGAACCTGCTCTGATGCCAATCTGATAGGCGGGGCTCGACCATGGCGGTTCTTCGTACCCTTCGCATGCAGCTGGAAACCGAGGCAGGTCTGACGGGGCTGTTCGCCTTCGTGTTCCTGGTCATCGCGGCAGATTGCGCGGTGACCGCGTACGGAGTGCTCGCCCAGTAGACGCCTGAGCGGCAAACGACGATCCAGGCGCGGTCCTTGCGCTTGCCTGCAGGCCGCTCCGATCAGCGGCTGCCTTCCTTCAGCTGGAACGCCGAGCCCGGCAATGGCCGCTATGGGTGGTGAATGGAAGTTGGCTTAACGCCCGAAACCAGACCTTCGGCTCTGCGCCAAAGCCGCCTCGTGGGACTCGCTTGTTGATGGAACGAAGGGGCCGCTCTGGTGCCCCTCTCAATGATCACGGCTGGGACAGGATGCGCTCGCGTCTGCCGATACGAACGCCCTGCCTCATGCCCCGAAGACAAAACGCGTTCCGACCGCTGAATGGATGACTTTGTCGGGCATCTCAGCCCGGACTAGGTCGTAAAATCTTTCGCCTGCACAGTGGCCTGGTATCAGATAGTCGGGATTGAGTTCCTTGAACGCCGCGATGACCTGCCGGATGTAATCGTCGCCCAGCGGCGGCACGATGTGGAAGCCGCCGATGAGCGCATGCACCTTCTGGACGCCGGAAGCGACTTGTGCCTGCCTGATCGTATTGATGACGCCGCGGTGACTGCAGGACGTCAGCACGACCAGCCCCTTTCCTTTAACGACATAGCTTGTGGCGATCTCATGCTCGAAATCGTCGGGAATGAAAGCACCAGTGTTCTTCGCTGGCGAGACCTTCTCCGGGAAACATCCAAACCCGTTGACGATCCCGACCTTCTCGCGGCTTGGGCGCAGCGGCTTTTCGAAACCGCTCAGCGCGATCTTGCCCGTGGTGAAGGCGTGATTAGCCACGACGGCCGGCCCTTCCGCCATCATAAGTGAAAGGTCGGCCTCCACGATGGCCTTGCGATCGAGCGCGCCATACTGGCCAGCAGCGGTTTCGCGCGTGCAGAAGCAATCCTCGCCACCGATGAAGAAAGGAAGTCCCTTCTTGAGCTTGCCCTTGTTCGCCGACAAAAAACCGACCAGCCCGCCGAAATGATCATAATGGCCGTGGCTCAGCACCATGGCATCGATGCTCGCCGGGTCGATCTTTAGGACCGACATGTTGTTGAGGAGAGTGCTCGGCTGGTAGCCGAAGTCGATCAGGATATTGCGCACCTCGTTATCGCGCCGCGACTGGGCATGCATCGAGAGGCCCCACTCGCCGATCAGGTCCACGTTCGGAGGGGCATCCTTGCTCAGATTGCCGCCCGGATTTCGCTCGATGGTCAGCCCATCGCGCTGTTCGGTTGGAATGAACTTGATGAGCTGATTATCTGTGACGATCCGCACCGCGAGACTGTCGATCTCCGGCGGCTTGGAGCCCAGCGCTTGCGCTTGTGCGGTTTGCGAGGTGCTGACCAACGTGCCGATCAATGCGGTCACAAATCCGGCACCGCCTGCGCAAAGCAAGCCGCGTCTGGATATGAATGAGGCAAGCGAATTGCAATTGCAGGAGCCGAACTGCATGACTTGGCCCTCGGCGCAGCAGCTGTCCAGAAGAAAACAATGCGCCTGGATTGGTCGTCGTGCAACGGAAATTCTCAAGCGTGCAGCTTGTCGCAGAACGTGAAGCGATTGCCGATCCGGGTCACGTTGCCAGTTCTATTGTCCCCATGGGTCAGGAGCTGCAAGAACGCTAGACAGGAGGAGCGTTCGCTTTGCCGCGGACTCGCTCAAAAATAGACAATCCATCTACGACCAGCTGCTGTCGTTCAGGACCAGTCAGACGACCAAAAAGCGGACCTTCCGAAGGCCCGCAAAGGGCCAGAAGCTTCCATAACGCCCAATCAGCGAAAGCGGGTCAGTCCGGGTAGAAGCCTGCACCGATCAGTCCTGGCGTCCCATCGATCGTCGTCTCTCTGACGTAGCTCCATTTCTCAGACGGGTACCTCTGTCCAGGCTTCGGGAACATATAATCGACCCAACCCGACCCATTAGTCTGAACAACTTCTATGAGATCTCCGACGAAAGGCTTGCCATCGGCGTCCTTCTCCTTCAGCCGGATCGTTCCTTCCCGCTGTGGAAATTCAACATTGAGAAGGATCTTCCCGTTAAAATCAAGAGCAAATAGATAAACGTCATCGAACCGCCATTCGCTGTCGCGTCTTCTGAATTCAGAGAAAGCCGCCTTTCCTCGGGTCTCTACCAATGCCGCAGCCTTATTAACCATCGCCTCAATCCGCGCAGCTTCCCCATCCGTTTGGGGAGGTTGCTGCAGGTCAGCAGAACTTGCTGCCGTCACCATGAGAAATGCAACGCAGGGCAGAATGCACTTGAGCATGTTACGGCTCCTGCACAGGCCGCAGTCTGCGGAACTGAGGCACAAAGCGAGCCGACGCGCATTATCACAGATCACGCAAGCTTGACCGCCTACGCCTGACGAGCCAACGCTGCCCTTCCATAATTCCCCTTACGCGAATTATTCGAGGGCCCGCGCACGCGAGAACGGGCTTATGGAACCTGCCCGCCCACGACCTTGTGCACGGCCGCGTCCGCCCGCAAACTGCCGATGCCGGCGCGGTTGTCCTCCCTTCCCAGGACGCTGGGCCCGCCGGCCGGACCGAACTTGCGGGGGTGGCCAGCACGACCGGCCGCCTCCGTCCTCTCGCCCGGTCCTGTGTGCCCTCTCAACGGATTGCGGGCCCCGACCACGGGGCGCAGCATCGTCGCGCGCCCTGGCACGCGATGATCCGGGGTGGCAGGCACCGGCCGCGCGCGTTGCCCCCTCACAGAGCGCGCTGCGGTCGGTGACCCCGCCGGCCGCGTCCAAGCCAGTCGGCGGCAAGGGTTAACTGGGCCCTAACCCATCGCCGGCATGCCCCGACGCTATGCTTGCTTCACTCCCGCCCCGGCCGGCTCTGTCGCCTGTTCAGGCATGGCGCGACGCGCTCGCGTCCATGAAGACGACCGCGCTGCCCTGCCCTGGGTTAACCGGCAGCAAGTGGGCAGTCCTGCACGAGGCGGCGCTCGATGCGCTGGACCGGTTCGGGGCAGAGCTGTCCGAGCACGAGCGGACCGCGCCCGAGTTGTTCGGCGTGCATCCGAACGTCGGCATCATTCGCTCCGATTACTGCGGCGCGCTCATGCTGAGCGGCGAGAAGGCCACGGCCATCTCGGCTGACCGGATCAGGTTCAAGCTGACCGCCTACTATCGGCATGTGCCCGGCTGCGGCGTCGGGGTGCCGATCTGGGCGTTCAAGGGATGAGACAGCGCCGACCGGGCTCAGAACAACCGGTTATCGGCCCTGCACGGCCCAGAGCCGCGCCCTAGCTTGGCTGGCATGACGACAAACCAGACCGTCAATGAACTGCTGGGGCAGGGGCTGATCTCTCAGGAGGACGCAGCCGCGGCCGTCGATGCGGCTGCGGTCGCACCATCCACCCGCCTCTTGCCCGTCGGCATGGCCTACACGCTGAACCTCGCCAGCTTCCTGCGCGTGCACCCCTTCGTGGGTAAGACGCTGAGAGACCCTGACGCGAGCCAAACGCTTAAGAGGGCGGCTCTAAGCAAGGTCATCCTCACGGCACGGTTGGAGGCGCGATGAGCCCGGTTCGTTTTTCTCCGCCTTGGTCAGCACCCACCTTTACGGTGAGCGGGGCGCTGATCGTGCTGGGATGGTTCGTGGCCGCGCTGACGTGGCTCACCCATTGACCAAACCCGACGTTTCCCTGCGCGCCGGACAAGTATGACGCGACCTACCTGGATTGGTCGGGCGGCTGGCGCAGCGGGCGACGGCTGCGCGGAACAGATTTTATGGAACCCAGATCCTGCCCCACCTCGCGCGAGGCCGTGCCCGTTCTTTGCGCTTGCCGTCCCGCGCCACTGGGCCAAGCTTGACCGTGCGCCCCACGCGCGATCCTCGGGGTGGCAGTCACCGGCCCGGCACGTCACTGCCCATCGACGATGCTGCGGTCGGTGACCCGCTCCATAGTGGCCCTTGCGCGAACTGGGCGGCTCCATAGCGCCCAGCCAGCGAATGGGCCGGGATCGCACGGCATTTTGATTTCCAGACACCCAAACCTAACAGGTTTAAGTGCCTGGGAAACCGTCGTTTTTCTGGCATCGATGAGCAATGCGTGGAGTGCACGCTGGGACCGGGACGGATGATCCTCCAGCGCTCGCGCAAGAAGCGTCTGGCGACCGCCAGATCGCGCCCGGCGCTCAGCAGGAGGTTCGCCGGCGAGTATGTTTGTCGATGGCCTGGTACTTGTAAGAGCTCTCGCGCGGATCTCTATCTTCTACCCAGCGCCTTCATTCCGCGCAGTCGCGGCCTCTTCGTGATATAAAATTGGTATTGTGCGCAATTTGACCATGATCATTCGGTGAGGTTCAAATGCTTGTCGCACCTCCACAGCCAAGCTAATCTAAAGTAACCTTGCATGGGGCTGGAGGGTTCATAATGGCAATGCTCGGGTCGCCTACGGCCGTCGGACCAATTAGCCCATGCAACGGAAAAATAAGAGTACAGAATCAACTGCCGGGAGCGGCTGTTGAGGTGTTCGCGTATAGTGTTGGAGCAGGATCCTCGACGAGCACGCTAGTTGCTTCTGATGTCGCGCCGACTTCCGACCATTTTTTCGATATAATTCCAGGCATTCAGCTTAATCCTGGAGACATGATAGTCGCTCAGCAGACCATAGGTGGAGACTTTGGCCCTCACCTCCCTGCCGAGTTCGGGGTAGAGGTTATGCATAAACCTCGCCCGGAAGACCTCATTGGACTTTTCACGAGCGAAACCCTTCTTGAATGCGGTGGCTGTCTGTGGGTCGATGGTGTTTTTCCGGGGGCTTCTGTCACGCTCCAAATCAACAACAATACACCGCAGACCGCCGACACTGAGACTGAAAGCGTCAAATTTCAGCTACCGGCCGGCCAGCGATTGAAGTCCACGGACACCTTGAAGGTTTCGCAGGTCGCCTGCGGTCTTCCGGGGAATACAATTAGCCTTGCTGCTCCGCTAGCTCAGGCGCGACCGGAGCATGCTATCGCAGCTCCAGAGTTACAGATGCCGCTTGTAGAATGCCAATCCGTCATCAGGTTCTCAAAAGTAATGCCCGGAGCCCAGGTTTTAATACGGCACGGAAATGACGAATATCGAGTTTGCATCGGCCGAACAGAGGGTGCGGTGCGCCTGAAGAGAAAACTAGAAAAGAAGGACAATCTCTCTATAAGTCAATCATTCCCTCTTTGCGAGATAAGTGGCGACAAGATATCCCAAAGCGTCGAAGATTTACTTCCTGCGCCGCCGAGCATTCGTGCGCCGGTTTGCGAGGGAGACAGAATTATTCACCTCGGCGGCCTTTTCGACGACGCTCTTGTCGAGATCGAGGCCGACGGAGAAGTCATTTGCCGCTCTGGGGCATCCGGCGCGAACGCAAGCCCAGGCGTGCCGTCCCTTATTGGGCGTAAAGTGCTGCGCGCTCGACAATCCGTCTGTGGGAGCCGCGATGACGCTTGGAGCGATTGGAGTTCTCCTCGGCACGTGCGCAAGCTCGGCCCACAGCTTCGCCCGGAGATAGTGCAACCACTGTTCGCAGGGGGGTGTGCGGTCGGAGTTCTGAACGTCACGAGGGGCGCGTTGGTGCAGGTTGTCTCGCCTCAAGGTGTTATCGGCGAAGCATACGGAAATGGTGATCGGCGACTTGATGTTAAGCTGTGGCATGTTCTGGTCGACGGCGACCTAATCAAACTTAGAACACGCCATTGCGGAGTCTTGAAAACCTGGCCAGACGGGGCCAAGGTTACTCAAGATCTTGAGCTGAGATTGCCTGCATTGGCAAACCCCCTATGTGATTGCGGAGGGTCGGTCTTGGTGACGGCGATCTCTCCAGGTTCGATAGTGGAGGTATTTCGCGAAGTGCAACCTGGCTCCCTTGAATACCTCGGAGGCTGGAAAGCGGGCGATTCGACGGCCTCGGTGGATATAAGGAGAATGCAGGGTGGAGAAATTCTACGCGCTTCCCAACGCAGGGGCGCGCAGCGCAGCAACATGAGCTTTCCCGTCCCCGTCGCTAGTCCGCCCCACTGGACGTATAAACTCAACAGCGCAACACGTTTGTGTCAGTTGACTCAAGATGCAGATCCGGGAGACCGCCCACACCCGGTTCCTACGTCACAATACGGCATTGTGGGTACGGATTTGGGCGTACCCGTTGAACATGATGGCCGCCTTTATCTCTTCTTCGGCGACAGTGCGGAGTACGATGGCGAGGCGGACGGGGATCCTATCGCCTGGGTAACGACAGACGATCCTGACGAATTAGAGACAGAAGCGCCTGATGTGAATTGGCTGCTAAACAGCGGGGGCAAGTTTCATTGGTTAAGCATGGAGGGAAGCGGTCTCGGTAATTTCGAGGTGCCAACTGGCGGATTCAGCTATGATGGGCGCCTTCACATGTTCGTGGGAGTTCATAAAGTAGAAGACCCGAGCCGAATGACCGCATCGTTCCTGCTGACCCGCCAAAATTATGTTTGGGACTTTCTTATCACGCATTTCGTTTCTGACACGACGGGAGCCCCTTATCTGGAGATACTGCCTGACGGAACGAAGCGAGGTGTGCCTTATCCGGCCGGACGCTGGATGCTGCACATTTCGCCTACAGTCGTTCTAAACGCCGACTGGCCAGGCCTTCCCGCCTCCACGGGGGAAGGTTTGCTGATGTTCGCGTCTGCTGGCTACCGGGGCGTCACGGACACGCTTCCTGAAGAGCAGGCGACCGGCAACGTTTACCTTGCATGGGCACCGCTCACGCGCGGAGCTGCAACGGCACGCAGTGCCATCCCCGGCCCTGAAAATTGGATGTTCCTCGTAGGGCTCCAAAACGCCACACCTGCGTGGGCGAAGCTGGCGGCGGGAGCCAAGCCGATGCCGCTCTTGCCGGCAGTCCCCGTTCCACGACTCCTGGGAGAAATCTCGGCGGTATGGTATCCTGAGTTACGGCGCTGGGTCCTAGCTGGGTCGGTTCAGGCTCCGGCCAATGTTTCACGTACGCCTTGGGGCCCTTGGTCACCGTGTGAATGGCTCTGTGACGCTTCACGAGCGGACCGGGATGCCGGGAACAACAATCCGGCCAATGGAATAGGCGTTTGGACAACAATGGGCGTGTCATACGCACCCTACCTGATTAGGAGGTGGTTTAAGTGGGACCGCTCGACGAGAAATGCTACCCTGTACTTCACACTTTCTGGATTTGACGACAGAGAAGGGAAAGAAAAGTACCAACCTCAGTTAATACGATCAAACATCGAGTGCTGGTCCGTCCCCTAGAGCGTGTTACGCACCAGCGCTAAACCAATGAACAGCAACAAACTTTCTGTCCAGCATCCAATTGGATTGACGAGCGATCACAGACACTTAGGCCCAGGTCCGTAACACGCTCCAGTGCTTAGGCATCGTGAGGGCTTTCCACTGGAATTGAACATGGGTATTGGCCGGCGGAGGGCACTCAATACTGCGGCTACGGTCGCTCTTATCACTGCCGTCGCCGTGTTCAGTTGCACACACCTGAACGCGGCGCGCGCGGCAGAGCCGTTCGGCACCTGGCTCACCGAGGATGGCCGCGCCCGTGTCCGGACCGAGCGGTGCGGTTCGGACAGCACCCGCCTGTGCGGCTACGTTGTGTGGGGCAGCAAGCCGCTGGACGAGAACGGAACACCGAAGACCGACCGATACAACCCGGACCCGAGCAAGCAGGGTCGGCTGCAACTCGGCCATCAGATGCTGCTCGGGCTGAAGCCAAACGGCGAAGGGCACTACGAGGGCAAGGTCTACAACGCCGACAATGGAAAGTTCTATGACGTGAGCGTGTGGAGCGATGAGCCCGCAACGCTGACTGTGAAAGGCTGCATGCTGGTGTTCTGCGCTTCGCAGGTTTGGAAGCGCGTCATCGATATCGCGCCGGGCCAGCTTCAAGGAGCGACCAACGCCGCGGGCGGCCCGCGCTCCGACCCGGAATGGACCGCCAAGGCTGCGGCAACGGGAAACGCCCCTGCTCGCAAGGGACAACCGACAGAAGGAACGGCCACACGACCGAAATAAGCGTTTGTGCCTCTGTAGGGCGCCCGTCAATGGGGCGTGATGGTGTGGACGCCCCCCGGCGCGCCTCCGCGTTCAGCTTTCTTGGCATATTGTAGCGCTGCGGCTCCGTCGCCGTGTCGCCAGGACTATGCCTATGCCCCGCTCGCTGTTCGCCGCTACTCTCGCCGTGATCTTCACAACGGCGTCCGGCTCCGCATTCGCCCTTACTACGAAGGAGTGCTCGGCCAAGTACCAAGAGGCCAAGAAGGCCGGCACGCTCGGCAGCATGAAGTGGAACGACTTCCGCAAGGCCGAGTGCGGAGCAGCCCCGGATACCGCCCCGGCAACGGTGCAGAACCCGCTTGCACCGGGGGCTACAAGGGCCACGCCGACGCCTACCGCCACGACTGCAAAGCCTGCACCCGTTCCGGCTCCTAGCACCGCCACGACACCGGCCAAGCCGTCCGCCCCGCTGGCTCCGGCCACGGCGGGCTCGGCCGTGTTCCCGAAGGCGGTCGACCCGAAATACGCCAGCGAGTCACCCGGCAAGGCACGCCAGCACACCTGCCTGGACCAGTACAACGCCAACAAGGCAGCCGGCGGCACGGGCAACGGTGGCCTGAACTGGATCCAGAAGGGCGGCGGCTACTACTCCGAGTGCAACAAGCGCCTGAAGGGCTGAAGCGCTACCGCACCCAGCTCGCCACACCGCCGTGCCTTGAGCATGTCCCACGGTGGGTATGGCTGAAGCTCCAAGTCCGATCCCGACAGTGCGCCGATGCACCGTCGGGCTTTGATCCGTCCCGCGTATGTGCCGGTTGGTGGACGGATGAACCGTCACGGCTCAGATAGTGGCCGTGACGGTCGAGGCTGCTCTCTTCCGGCTCGCGGACCTCACGGGCCGCGGCATTACCTGCCACGCCCCCGAGGACGCACCCGAGCACCACGAGCTGTAGCCACGCTGTGCCCGGTCTTTTTGCGATCAGCCGGCGCATGGCTTTCAGTGGTCCGCGCCCCGCGTGCCGACCGCGCCGGTGTAGGAGTTCACGTTGCCACGCGTGCTGTAATTATCAAGCTGGGTACCGTTCGGGTTCGTCGAGTGATGGGGCGCAACATAAGTGCCGTGCGAATTCGTGTATCCGGACACCGAATGGCTGTGACTACTGGACCCTGTGCCACTCATGCCGTGACCGCCGCCGCGAGCGGAAACCATTGTTGTAGATGCAAGAAGGGCGACGAAGATTACTGCCATTCTCATGGCGCGTTCCTCTTTCTCTGATGGCCAGCCGCAGACGGACCGCCGAATGAACCAGGGTTCACTGGCGGCTTATCGAGACCGTGAGGGGATAGGCTGAGTTAAGGGGGGAAGGCTTAGGCTCACTTCCCGCCGGGCCGGCTATCGGCAGACCGTCCACCACACCGAGAACCGTCGCTGGCTCGGTCGTAGGAATGCTGGCAATCCGCGAGCGCTGCTCCTGCGGTGGCGACCGTAAGTGCAAGCGCAAGAATAATCTTTTTCATTTTTGGCTTCTCCCCCTCTTATGGCCCAGCGCTGAAATGTGCTCGGGCTCGGAGCCGAACCTTCGCAGCTGCTCGCGCTCTGGTTGTTCTTATGGCCAAGCTTCAACTTTTGATAGGGGCGGCAGAAGTGTCTGGTTACTGAGCTGTAGAAAATTGCGCAGCAAACCGGGGCATTGAGCCCGCCTCGGAAAGTGAAGCCGGAGGCGCGGGGTCATTCCCCTGCACTGGGCGCCTCACGTGCGCGAAACAGCAGCTACCACGGGCTGCCTTGCCCTGACGCTTGGCGCTGCCGAGGGCACCCAATGCGGTGAGCGCCGCGAGCAGCAGGACAGCCACCGCCCAGAGGCCGAGCAGCAGCAGATCAGTCCGGGACGTGAGCTAATCCATGTCGCCGAGCGCGGCGCCGTGGACGAGCATCAGCAGGAGGGCGATGGACGGGCAAAACGCGCTCGTGAGGAAGACAAACATCCCGAGCCGCCGCATCGGCCGTCCTCCGCCGCGCTGGGCCCTACCAGCTCCGCCTTACGCCTCGGCTTGGCCGGCACCCTTCGGCTTGCGCCCACCCTTCGGCTTGGATGAGGGGGCGGGTTCACCCGCAGATTTCCGGCGCTGCTGACCAAGGCCCATGGCCCCGGCAAGCTCCGAGCGCTGGGCGGAGTAGTTGGCGGCCACCATCGGATAATCGGCAGGAAGCCCGTAGCGCTGGCGGTAGCTGTAGGGGTCGAGCCCATGCTTCCTAAGGTGGCGCTTGAGCGTCTTGTAGGGCTTGCCGTCGATGAAGCTGATGAGATGGTCCGGCGTGACCGAGTTGCGGATCTGCGCGGGGGTGGGTTTCTCGACTGCATCCGCCGGATCAGCAGCTTTGCCCAATCCGGTGAGCGCAGCGTGGACGCCGGCGATCACCTCCGGCAGGTCGGTGACCCGAACCGCGTTGTTCGAGACGTAGGCTGAGACGATCTGCGCCGCGAGATCGACAGCGTTCGCCTGCGGCAGCGCAGCATCGTCTTCCATCGCCTGCCCCGAGCATTTGCCTGTGCGGCTGCACCTCAGCCTGAATTCGGCTGAAGCACAAGAACGCGTCAGAGAGAATTAACCGTGATCTTGAGCCCGGCGCTTCTGCCCCCGGACGGGGGCGGTCGCGCCGCCGCGCTCCGAGGAGCCGTTTGCCGCCGCTTGACGCCCCGGTCCGAACGCCAGACGATTTGTTATCGTGCGTTCGAGGGCGGGCATGGACGTGGTTGTTACGCCCGTGAGCGACGGGGACACGTGGTCGCTCACCGACCGGCGCGGGGCGCCCCTCGGCGCAATTCGGAAAACCGCCGGGACGGACACGTTCACTATCGTGGCGGAGCCGGAGAGCCCGCTCTACGGCATGCCCGCCCATCACGCCTCCCTCGACGCCGCCTTGGCGGCCATCGAGCAGCACACGGGCAGCGTCTGCGAACTCGATCACAACCTGAAGGACTGACTGTCGTGTGTTCGGAGGCGTGACCATGGACGTGGTGGTCACCCCGGTCGGGTCGGCGCAATCGGCCGGCGGCACGTGGCGCCTGGAGGACCGGCTCGGGCGTGTCCTCGGCGCGATCCGGCAGATCCCGTGGACGAACGAGTTCTCCATCGTGTCGGAGCCGGGCAGCCGGCTCTACGGCGTGCCTGCCCTGCACGCCTCCCTCGATGCCGCCCTGACCGCCATCGAGAAGCGTCTCGGCGGAACCTGCGAACTCGTCGGCGGCCCGGAGCACTGAGCCGATGCCTTCTCTCCCCATGCTCGCGGAGCCCTCTCCGAGCCCCGCGCCGACCTCGTCCTGCGCGCGGCCGACCCTGACGTGGCCTTCGTCGAACTCTGGCTCAACCGGCAGGCGAGCCCACACACCCGCCGCAACTACGCCCGGCAGATCACAGCCTTCCGGCGCCACGTCGGCAAGCCGCTAGCGGCCGTCACGCATCAGGCGGGCTCAAAAAGGAAGGTATTTGCGACTGCCTCGGGGCCGCAGGGTTTCGGCGGATCGCCGGGCGGGCCCGCAGTCTCAAAACCTGTCTCGAAGGCCGGGTCTCATTTCATCGCCTGTGAGGCGAGTTCCGAGACTGCAACAGCGCCGGCCGCGCTCGGAGGTTGGGCCAAGCCGCCGGCTCTCGGCTGTTTCCGCCACCTGCCGAGTGGGCGAGACCGCCTGAATGCTCAAAGAGCGGCCTGTCGGTACGAGTAGCACACGCCAGCTAGGCCGTCGGTTCGCTTAGGATGGTTCATATGCTGGCGGTTCAGTTTGAACGGTCAAGCCGGGCTTATTGAACCAGCCGAAGGATGGTTCGCTTGGAGCATACCCAAAACGCACCATGCGGGTCGGCTGCTATGGGTGGAATGCTGACCGACTGCTCCTTGGCGTGCCATGCGCTACAGCAGACATCGGCGGAGTGCTCGTACTGCCCACACCGCGGTCAGCATCACAAGCCTGACTTCATCCATGCCCGCGTCTCGGAGAGGATCTCGTCCGATAGCGCTGGGTCGTCGACCGCACGCGCGAGGATCAGCGCGCCGAGCATGGCCGCATAGGTGCCGATGGCCTCGCGTCGCCGGTTCTTCGTGACCGAAGCGGGAAGGGCGGCCTCGACGCTCCCGATGTTCGAGCGGATACCGAATGTCATGGCGGAGCGCGCGGGCGCCGGTCGGAGGCGGACATCCGCCGCGAGGGCGGCCATCGGACAGCCACCGGCGGCGTCATCCCGGTGAGCCGGGGAGAGATAGGCCGCCAGGAAGGCCGGAAGGCCGGCACCCGAACTGGTCTTCTCGGCCGCCGCATGCGCGATGGCGTGCGCCAACAGGTCTTCCTTCGATGCAAAGTGACCGTAGAAGCCGCCGTGCGTGAGGCCGGCGGCCTTCATCACCTCGGCCACGCCCACGGCCTCGTAGCCCTTCTCGCGGAACAGGCGGCTAGCCTCCGTCAGGATGCGCCGGCGGTTCTCGCGCATCTGTTCCTGGGTCACCCGCATGGCGAAAAATCCCCGCTGAAGCCGTTGACACTAATATGATCGCGATCATATTTGTTTTCAATCATGATCGCGATCATGAATATCGTCTCGCTTCCGAGGGACCGTGCCATGTCGACCAAGCCCACCGTCCTCGTCACCGGCGCCTCGTCCGGCATCGGCGCCACGTATGCCGACCGGTTCGCGCGGCGCGGCCACGACCTCGTGCTGGTCGCCCGCGACACAGCCCGGATGGACGCCCTCGCCGACCGTCTCCACGAGGAGACCGGAGTGGCCATCGACGTGGTGCGGGCCGACCTCACCGACGCGACGCACATGCGTGCCGTCGAGGCACGCCTGCGGGACGACAATCGCATCGGCATCTTGATCAACAACGCCGGCGCGAACGTCGGCGGCGGCTTCGCCGACCAGTCGCCGGACGACATCGAGCGCCTCGTCACCCTGAACGCCACCTCGGTGATGCGCCTCGCACGCGCCGTCGCGCCGCGTTTCGCCGAGGCCGGCGAGGGCGCCATCGTCAACATCGGGTCCGTCGTCGGGCTGGTGCCGGAGTTCGGCTCGACGGTGTACGGCGCGACCAAGGCCTTCGTGCAGTTCCTGTCCCAGGGCCTGGCGCATGAGCTCGGCCCGAAGGGCGTCTACGTCCAGGCCGTCCTGCCGGCGGCCACCCGCACCGAGATCTGGAGCCGCTCCGGCGCCGACGAAGCCTCGCTCCCGCCGATGATGGAGGTGGGCGCCCTCGTCGACGCCGCCCTCGCCGGTTTCGACCGGCGCGAGCCGGTGACAATCCCGCACCTCCACGACGCCGGCCAGTGGGACGCCTTCCAGGCCGCGCGCCAGGCGATGATCCCGGGTTTCGGCACGGTCGAGCCGGCCCCGCGCTACGCCCCGGCCGCGTAACCCCATCCAAGCCCCCGAGTTCGGAGACCGTAGTTCCGTGAAGGCGTTCATCCTCGACCGATACAAGAAGAGGCAGCCGCTGCGCCTCGGCGACCTGCCGGAGCCCACGATGGGGCCCGGCGACGTCCTGATCGAGATCGCAGCGGCCGGGCTCAACGTCCTGGACGCCAAGATCCGCAGCGGCGGGTTCAAGGTGATCCTGCCCTACAAGCCGCCCTTCGTGCTGGGACACGACCTCGCCGGCACGGTGATCCGGGTCGGGTCGGGGGTGCGCCGGTTCAAGGTGGGGGATGCGGTCTACGCGCGGCCACGGGACGGTCGCATCGGCACCCTCGCCGAGACCATCGCCGTCGACGAGGTCGATGTCGCCCTGAAGCCGAAGAACCTTTCGATGGCCGAGGCGGCCTCGATCCCCCTCGTCGGCCTCACGGCATGGCAAGCCCTGGTCGAGCACGCCAAGCTCAAGCGGGGCGACAAGGTGCTGATCCAGGCCGGCTCCGGCGGCGTCGGGACCTTCGCCATCCAGCTCGCTAAGCACCTCGGTGCGACAGTGGCGACCACCGCGAGCGCGGGGAACGCCGACCTCGTCAGAAGCCTCGGGGCCGATGTCGTCGTCGACTACAGGCGCGAGGACTTCGAGAAGGTCCTGTCGGGCTACGACGTCGTGCTTAACAGCCTCGACGGCGAAACGCTTCGCAAGTCCCTGACCATCCTGAAGCCGGGCGGGAAGCTGATCTCCATCTCCGGCCCGCCGGACCCGGCCTTCGCCAAGGCTCAAGGGCTGAACGCGTTCCTCGCACTGGTCATGCGCCTTTTGAGCTTCGGCATCCGTCGGAAGGCCAGGGCACGCGGGGTCAACTACGCGTTCCTGTTCATGCGGGCGAACGGAGCGCAGCTCGGGGAGATCGCGAAGCTGGTCGAGGCGGGGACGATCCGCCCAGTCGTGGACCGGGTCGTCCCGTTCGAGGCGACCAACGAGGCCCTGACCGAGCTTGAAGCCGGCCGGTCCAAGGGCAAGGTCGTGGTCGAGATCCGATGACCGAAGCATCCGACATGGACATGCCCCTCTCCCGATGGGCGTGATGGTGTGGACGCCCCCGACGGCATCAGCGTGCCAGAGTGGTGGTGTTAGAGCCCACTCCAGGAGGCGTCCATGAACCAGGTGAGCACCGTCGGCCTCGATCTCGCCAAGCACATCTTTCAGCTCCATGGGGCTGACAGCGCGGGCGCCGTGGTCTTTCGCAAGAAGCTGCGCCGCGGCCAGGTTCTCACCTTCCTT
>NZ_JBAWTG010000108.1:0-15573 GCF_037106235.1 Methylobacterium nigriterrae
CTTCCCGCCCCTCTAGGACGCCACCACGCCAAGCTGATTGAGTTCAGACCCTAGGTGGCAGCCTGGCGCCCGCGTAGGAAGTGGGCCGCACGAGTACGCTCCATAACGCCCAATCGGCGAATGCTGCGGACATGGCGTCGGGCCGCGGGCCCTTCGCTGGCATCGTGCCGAACGCGAGGCGACTCCGGGGCTGAATCGCCGCTCAGTCATCGTGAGTAATTCGAGGCGCGCGCGAGGCCCCGCGCAGGGCCGATCAACTGGCCCTGTATTGCGAGGCGCCATGCGGCCCGATTCAGACCTTCCGAATGCTTCTCGGAGGGCCCGAATCCGGTTCCATACCGTGTCTTATGCGAATTCCGCGTGGTCCCTACGGATAGCAGGATCGCCCACCTGGAGGCACATAGCCACGCGCCCCGGAAGCCAACAGGGGTGGCAGGCACCGGCCGCGCGCGCTCCCCCTCTTGGCATGTCGCGGTCGGTGCTCCGCTCCATAAAGGCACTTACGCGAACGGGGGAGCTGCCGGGTGCACCCCTTCGTCCAGGGGCATGCGCAGAGCTTCGACTGTCTTTACATAAACCTCGTCGGTCTCAGCTATTTCCGACAAGCCAGCCAGAGCATATAATATCCTTCCCATTGTATCTAGACGTGTTATTGACGGATTAACACTGTCCAATCCCATAAGACCGTAAGCTTGGTTTGTGTCATCGTTGTCTTTCATTACTAGCATTCCGCATTGTATTAGATTTGAAACCTCACATATTACAGATTTGGCGGGATCCGAGAACGATCCTTCGGTGCCATGCAGATTCTTAACGAGATTTAGCTTATCTACATGGCTACATATCTTCATGATAACGAAGCTGCGGTATGTGAGTCTGTTCGCCAGATCAACCAATGTGTTTGCGGTAGGCCTATCTACGCTGTCATCAAAACATATGTTCGCCATTAAATTTGCAATGTAAGGTATTTTCTTTTCCTCATAAGCGCGCATAGCAGCATTTAAACTAGCTTCATTAATTTCATCAGCAGCAGATCTTCCGCTGCCATCATCATCAAAGTAGCCGTCCTCCCGAACTCGATCCCTCCTATCGACTCTTTCCTTGAATTTCTCGTATGCGAGGCGGACTCCGAGTCCAAGTCGTTGTTCCTCACGGGCTCCAAGACGTCGGCTGATAAGTTCCTTCCCAATCTTCTCAAGATTAACAGCGACAAATGGTGCAGTTAACGCGCCTACTAACGGGTAGCCGGTGCCAATCGATGCGACTACCCCTACAGTTCCGCCAGCAGCTTTGCTCGCTATGCTCCATGTGTGTTCAAGGAAATCTTTCCATTCTTTCGAATCTTTTTCTGCAGTCATCAACAGGCCCCCACGGCAAGCAAAGCACTTTATTTATGGCATTGCATATCCGAGGCACTCGCAGGAGCCCCCAGCGCGCTATTCCCTCCTTTCGTTGGCCTCACCATCTCCCGTCGCTCTGTCTTCCGGTAGCCCTGCGCGGGTTCCACTGGCCGCTGCCCGCCCTTTCTCGAGTCTCTGGTATTCGTGCCCGTGCACGATTGAACCCCACCCCCTGACCGCCGCAGCTCGAGCCAGGACAGCCATTCGCGCGCGACGATGCGCACCACGTTCGTGTCGTTGCGGAAGCGGCTCAGGCGACGCTCTTGGATCGTGATGAGCCCTAGCGCCCTCGCCTGCCGAAGGGCCCGCTTGACGGTCGACTCGGACACGCCGGCCAACGCCGCGATGGCGCCGATCGCCAACGTGCACGCGCTGCGCTTCGTCACCTCGACTGCGACCACAGCCAGGGCTGCTTGCTCCCCCGTGGTGAAGTGCGCGGCGATGCGCGGGGGCATCCGGCCGGCAGCGGCCCATCGGCGGCGGCGCTCCACGGCGACGGAGCGGACCGGCGAGCGCTGGACCTTGCGGACGATTGGCGCCCCACGCTGGGGCGCGTCCGATTTCGCGGTACCGCGCGGCGAAATTCCGACGCCTCGCCGCGCTTCGATCAGGGCGCAGATCTCCTCCGCCTCCCCTTCCGTCACGGCCCCGGCCGAGAACTCCTTCCATAGGGCCGCCGACAACTCGGGCAGCCGATCCCGCGCGCAAGCCTCCACGGCCGCGCGCAATTCTCCTGCGAACATAGCTCCGCACCTCTGGTCGCGAGACCAGCCGCAGGGGACGCGGACGCATGCGGGCAAAGCTCCGCCCTTGTCGAAAACTCACGCTTTCGACTTGACGAGAGGCCGGATTGTCGGGGAAAATCATTCCGCCAAGAATTGATTGCCCCGGTGCTTCGGCCCCGGCATGTGACCCGCCCTCGTGGCGGGTTTCGTGTTTCTAGCTGTCCATTCTCCTCAGCGCCGCGGATGAGAGTCGCTGCGCCTCCGGCCACGATGGCCTGTGGGTGCGCCTCTGGTCAATGCACGGCTAAGCCGACGCTGGCGGGGAAGTCATTAATACCCCCTTAACCGTGTTCTGCGCTGCTATGCGAATGCTGTGCGATTGCGGGGCACTTGCCCGGCAGGTTCACAGCACCTGCTGAGCAGTTCTCATGCAATGCCAAGCACTTGCATGGTACTGCTATGCAGCCACTTGAACCTGCACGGCGCCTGCACGGCATCTGCCACGCGCCTGCACTGAAGGTGCACGGCAATGGAAAGGCGCCACGTCACACTTGCTGAGGCTGCTGCGATAGCGGGCACCTCGCTCGACACGATCCGGCGCCGGCTGCGAAAGGGTGAGCTGGAGAAAGCCCAGACGAACCAGCGAGGCATCTTCGTCGACCTCGCGTCTCTGCGTGCCGCGTTCGAACTCCCGGACGATGCCGGCCAGGATGAGAGCGCCAAGACAGCCGAGATCGAAACGGCGCTGAAGGCCGCGATCAAGGGTCTGGAGAAGAAGCTCTCCGAGATGCGGCTAGCGCAGGCTCAGACGGACCTGAAGCACCGCGACCAAGTGGCTGGCCTCGAAACCAGCCTTGCGGTGGCGTCGGCGCTCGCTGAGCAGCGCCAAGCAGAGATTGAGCGGCTGCACAGCACCCTCACGGCATCTGCACAGCAGTTGCCTAGCATGGAGGTTCGCCTTGCTGCCCTACAGGACGAACACGTCAGCGAATTAAGAGCCCTGCAATCGCGCATGGAAGCTGAGGCTGCCCAGGCGCGCGATGAGCTTGCCGCGTGGAAAGCGCGGCCATGGTGGCGCCGGCTGGCGGGGTGAGGCCGCCAAACACACCGAACAGGGGGGAGGGGGACAACCACGAGAGATGAACGCATGACTGTGCAAACGACCATCGACGTGTTCGCCTCGGCGCTGTTCGAGCAAGTCGCCGGCCTCCAGGCTCTCGACAAGACCCTCGCTCCCATCGTGGCAGCACACGGTGTGGCGGCGGAGACGACATTGAGCGCTGCCAACCTGCTCGTAGTGGAGCTGCGGTCACAGATCGCGGAGCTTCGAGAGCGCCTCGCCATCGCGCAGGAAGACCTAATCGAGATGGCGCGCGATGCCGGTGTGATGCAGGGCGCCATCGCGGCTTTGAACACCCAGGTGCTCGACCTCCAGGCTGAGCGGGATGCGTGGCAGGCCCAGGCGTCGTGCCTATCGGCTCGTGTCCGGCTGGCCGGCTGAGGCGGGCAGGGGTCACCGGCCCCCGGGTGTAGCCTCTTACTCGTCCGGGTCGCTGCCTGCCTGTTCGCGCAGGGCCGTTCGCCCTGCGCCAGTGATCTCGTACTGGCGGTGCGCGGGACCGACGTCTCGTCCCGTCCGGGCAATGAGCCCCTGCCGCTCCAATAACGTGTTCAGCGTGTCTGTTACGCGATACGTTTTTGGTCCTCGCAGCAACATCCGCAACCGCCTGAGATGCCAATTCGCGAGGCGCGACATCCGGAGCCCCCACTGGCTAGAGGGGCTATGCCGGATAGGAGACGGGGCGCACAGGGATGCTGCGCCGCCACGACATCATGAAACCCTTGCCTGAGCGCCAGCTTCCTTGGCAGCGGCGGCCGACACGATGCGGCCGTCGTCCAGTGCCGCCATGCTCATGAAGCACGAGAAGCCAGAGAGCTTGATCTCATCTCGGATTTCACCGGCCACGTCGTTCGCGACCATGATCCATTCCCACTTGGCCGGATCCATCTGCCCTGGGATAGCCGAGCCTGCCGAGACCACGAGATAGCGCCAGTGATTGGCCTCAGCCCGGTAGACATCGAACATGTCTCAGCTTCCCAGCGTGATTGACGGCACAGGAATGCTGCGCGCGGAAGCTGGCATCGGCAAGCTCGGAGATTGGGCAGGGGTCACCGACCGCGTCGCCGTCACAGGGGGGTTCGGATTGCGTGCGGCCGGTGACTGCCACCCCGCTGGTAGTAGGGCGCGCGACGATGCTGCGCCCAGCGGCACGGGCCGGCAATCGTAGAGATCGAACGCGGCCGTGGCACCGACCGCGACACTAGCGTTCGGATCGCGTGCGGCCGGTGCCTGCACCCTGCGCGGACAGGGCGCACGACGATGCTGCGCCTCAGGGCAGGGGTCGGCAATCGTTCGGAGCGGACGGAGAAAGCGAGGGCAGCGGCACGGGGCCGACTGCCCTCCTGAGTGGGAGGATTGCGCCGGCCCGTGGAAGATAGCCGGCAGCCCAAGCCTAACCGTAAGCAGCACCCGCGCAATGGCGGCCTGCGTACAAATTACCGAGAGCCCGCTTGGGCGCCCTGGTCGTGGCCACTTTTATTTGAGCCTCTTCCCAGACGGCCGCCGCTCTGCTCCCAAGTTTCAAAGCATTGCTTGATTGAGCCGGGCACGCTGTCAAGTGATGCTTTAAGTCGTCAAGCAATGCTTTGGTAAAGCACTGCTTTTGCGGCAATCTGACACGATTTTTGCCATTTAAACGCTCGGCGAACCTTTCCATAATAGGGCCTCGACTACATGAGGTTCATCATGATGCTTGACGAGCCAACCACCCTACTCACTGATGCGAGCACGGTTGCGGGACCCGAAGCTGGAGCTGTCCGGACTTGGATAGCGCGCCGCTCCCTCATGCTGACCACGAGCGACCAGCTTCCGACCGGTCGCGGCGGCCGAACCGTTTTTACCCTCCGTACAGTCCTGGCCATCGCGCTAATGCACGAACTAACGAAATTTGGGGTATCTCCGAATAAAGCCGGCCGCACTGCGAGCGACTTTTTCCACTTTGGCCGCTTCTACGGGTCTCCGCAGAAGTGGATGCAACCGGGCGAACTGTTTCCAACTGGGACGACTTGGTTAGTTGCCTTCCCTTCTGCGAAAGACGATGAGGTGAATAGCCCTGACGACCGCGGCGTTCGCACCTTCCTCGAACAAGTTGTTACAGCGGATGACTACCGCAAGCTATTTGAGGGCAATAACCTTCACGAGCAGGGCGTCTCACGCATTGTTATCAATCTAAGCCTGCTTGACTCTCAGGTCAGGCAAAAACTTACCGACATTCGCGCCAGTCGTCGCGGCGACGGAGCGCACGCAGCATGACCACCACACCCTTCCGCGAGCGCGATTACTGCACACGCATTGAGGCTTGCGATTATTCAACTCTAAGCCTTCGCACCATCACTTACGCAATTAAAGATAGTAGGATTGAGACCATTAAAATTGGTTCGCGACGACTGATCAAAGTGCCGTCGTTCCTCAAACTACTGGGTGAAGAATAGGAGAACACATGTCCCATTACGTCAGAACCCCCGGCGCGGGAACGCCGAGGGCTCTGGAAATCGTCAACGTTGGCACGACTGACGACTTCCAAATAGCACATCGCCCCGCTGAAATCCACAAGCAACGCCTTCGAAGGCGCCTCCGAGTGTCCGCGCACCTCGCAGAACTCGTCGTCAGCCTCGCTGGGCTCGGAGGGGCAACCGATGCGTAAGCCCTGGAGCTTCACCCCGCGCCGGACTGCCACCCTTCGACGGACGGCTCTTCTTCTCCGTGATCTGCCGTTTCCACCACCTGAGCGGGCGTTCCTCTGCGCCATTGTCCGTGGTCGGCATCCCTTGTCGTTCGCCGAGGGCGACCGGATCGAGAACCTTGCCGGGCGCCTCGAAGCTGACGAGGCCCCGCGATGATAGGCGCCCTCGACTATCAGACGCTCGACCGGCTCGCGGCCGGAAAGCCAAGCCCGGTGGACGTGGCGTGTCCGATGTGCGGCCCGGACCAGGTCAGTGCCTTGAACCGTGCCCGGCCGGTCCTGCGGATCTGGTACGGAGAGGCCGGGTTCCTCCGGTACTGCTGCGCGAGGTGTGCTGCCAGCGGTTGGGCAAGGCCGGAAGACCAACGATTTCGCTTCCCGCCTTACGACGCGGACTTCCTTCTTCGACAAGCTGAGGCCGAGGCGGCAGAGGCCCTGAAGCGGATCGAACGTGTTGCCAAGGCGCGGGCGCTCTGGAGCCGGACCCAGCCGATCAGCGGCACACCGGCTGAGACGTACCTCCGCACGGCGCGAGGCTACGATGGGGAGTTACCGAGCACTTTGCGCTTCCTGCCGCCGCGTAGCGCCTCCCAGTCCCCTGCGATGATCTCCGCGTTCGGACTCCCGGCCGAGCCCGAGCCCGGCATTCTGGAGTTTCTGGCGCCCGAGGCCATCGAGGCCGTGCACCTCACGCTCCTGCGGCCGGACGGGACCGGCAAGGCCGGCACCCACCGTGACAAGCTCATGGTCGGCATCACTGGGGGCAAGCCGGTGGTGCTCGCGCCGATGAGCGACGCGCTGGGCTTGATGGTCACCGAGGGCATCGAGGACGCGCTGTCCGGCCATCGAGCGACCGGGTTGGGGGCATGGGCGGCCGGCTCGGCCATCGGCCTCCCGAAGCTGGCCAGCGCCGTACCTGAGTGGGTCGATACCGTCACCGTCGTGTCCGACGCCGACGACGCTGGCCGACGCTTCTCCTCCGAACTGGTTTCGCTCCTGCGCCGCCGTGGCGTGCACGTTGAAACCGTCGAGATCGCCACGGCACGCGGGAGTGCCGCAGCATGACCGACGACCTCAACTCCTTCCATCGCCGTTACGGCACCGACGCCTTGCGCGACGCCATGGATCACAACCGGCGCTCGGCCGGTGAGCGCGAACCCATCATCCTTGACGACGATCTGGACGACGCTCTTCCGCCTGCCGCGCAGCCTGCCACACCGGGGCCTCGTATTCAGGAGGCTCCCAGTGCGCGTTTCCGTCTGACGCGCTTCGACGCGATCCGGATGGGCACCACGCCGAGGTACGTGATCAAGGGCCTGCTCGCTTCGACTGGGCTTGCCCTGTTCTGGGGCGCCCCGAAATGCGGGAAAAGCTTTCTCGTGCTCGACATGCTCCTGCACGTCGCGCTCGGCCGGCCCTATCGTGGTCGTCGGGTCCGGCAGGGGACCGTGATCTATTGCGCGCTAGAGGGCCAGACCGGCTTCGAGGCACGCGCTGCCGCCTTCACCAAGCGTCACCTCGTCGGGCATTCCGACCCAGTGCCGTTCTTCCTTATGCCGACGCCGCTCAACCTCGTGCGGGACTTCGCCGAGCTGATCAAAGACATTCGGGCTCAGATGCCCCTCGGAGAGATCCCTACCGCGGTCTGCTTGGACACGGTGAACAGGTCTTTCGACGGCTCGGAGAGCGACGACGCGGCGATGACCACCTATGTCCAAGCCGCCGATGCCATCCGCGAGGCGTTCGGATGCCTCGTCGTCCTCATTCACCACTGCGGGCACGACGGGACTCGGCCTCGTGGACATACCGCCCTACCGGGCGCAGCCGACACACAGATTGCGGTCAAGAAAACCGCCGATGGCGTGATCACCGTCACCGTCGAACTTCAGAAGGACGGCCCGGCCGGTGATACCTTCTCCTGCCAGCTCGAAGCTATTGAAGTCGGGACCGACGACGAAGGCGACGCCATCACCTCGTGCGTCGTCACGCCGGCCGACCAGCCGAATGCCCCTGTCGTGAAGGCTGCGCGTCGACTCAGTCCGAAGCAGTGCAACGCCCTGGCCGCTCTGACCGAAGCGACACTGAATCATGGCGCCGAACCGCCTGCCGCCTTCGGTCTCCCCAAAACCATCCGCGCCATTCCTATCGACCGCTGGCGCGATGAGCTGCACGCCCGAGGCGTCATCGAGCAGGGCGACAAGAACCCGCGCACCACCCTTCGACGCATCCGTGAAGGTCTGCTCGCACGACACGCCATCGGTGAACGGGAGGGCCTGATCTGGAGCGCTACGAGCCCGTAGCGTGTAGCAAATCCGTAGCACTTGCTACGACGTGCTCCGGGCGTAGCACTGTAGCGTAGCGTAGCCCCTTCTTTAAGAAGGGCTACGTACCGCTACACCGGCTACAGCGTGAAGCCTCCGCGAAACAGCCGGCACATCGTTGGCACCAAGCCGCTTCCGGGCCATCCGCACGCCATTCACGAGAACGCTTCCCGCTCCACCATCTCGGGAACCACAGAAACCACACGTGCGCTGTGCGGAGGGAATTCCGATGGCCGATTTTGATGGAGCATTGGATCGAGGCCACGCGCGCATCCTTCTGCCAGAAAAATCCCGCTGCCGAGAATTCCAACCACGGTGTCAGGTTTGGAAATACCGTTTTCCGGTCATTAGATTTCCTGACAGCGTTTCCTGACAGAAATTCGGGCGATCCGGATGCGGATGGGCAGTTCGTCGGGGTTGTCAGGGAAACGGTCGTTTTCCTTACAGCCGCAGGCCATGCGTCGAGCGCACACCGAGACGGAAAGGGGCTGAACCCATGACCGCTACCCTGCCGATCCGATCCTTCGAATGCCTGCGGACAGTCGCGCGGCTTGGCAGCCACCACCTCATGATCGCCCGGTGCACCGCAGGCAGCGAGGTGTCGGTAGCAGTCGTGCTGGACCGGTTCGCCGAGTGGTCGGAATGGGTGGTGCTCGCCCGCTACCCCGACGACCCGGCCGGCCTGCGGGCCGCCGACGTCATGGCCCGGGCCGTTCTGCGGGCGGGGGTGGAGCTTCTGCAGGACGACGACCAGACCATCGGCGTTGCATAGCCCGTCCCGCTGCGGGAACGGCCGACTATCTGGCCTGTTGTTCCCGTGCACGCCCCTGCCCCACCGGGGCGTGTGGCTTTAAGGCGAACCTCAGCCCTGGCCACCGCTGGGGCTTTTCTTTGGCTCAGGAAGCCTCAGAACGGCCGCCGGCATCGACTCGGCGAACGACCTTCTCCCGCACCCCGTCGGCAGCGGCATACCCGTCCGTGACATGTGGCGTGGTTAGGAACCCTCAGTCAGCGCTCTCGTCCACGGTAACAGCGAACGGGACTGCACCTCCGGAGATGCTCACGACAGAGGCCGAGGGGCGGGCGGGAACGTTCGCATAATCGTGGGGTGGATTGCAGGCCGCGAAAGCGCCCGCGAGGATCAGCACCGCTACTACGACGAGAACCTGAAGCGCGTCACGCACTTGGTCGGCCCATCTGCGGTTCAGGGCATGGATCGCCATGCAGCCGCCCGTGAATACGGCTGACAGTGCGACGGGGAACACCAAGGCATGCATGGCGAGCCTCCCACGCTGCATCATACCGTGGCGCAGCATCGGCGGGCGTGCGCGGCCACACGCGTCGTGCTCGCTTCGCAGCGTGATGGCCCAGGAAGCCCGCCAGCCCATTCTGGCTCCTGATACCGGCCGAACCGCTCGCGGCCGCTGGCGCGCCACGCTACTCAGATGGCTTGGTCGTGTTCCCGTCCGGCGTGCTCGGTGGCTTGAGGTGGAAGTGCCGCCGGTCACCCGTGACGGCTTCCGCTAACCCGTCGATAGCGTCGATGATACCGCTGGCAGCTTGATAGACGAGGCTGCCGACCGGGGCCTGTGCGACGACGCGAATGCATTCAAGCCGCCAGTTCTCCGCCTTGTCGAGGAAGGCGCGCTGCTCGGCGCCAGCAAAAGTCCGACTGCGTGCCATGACGACCCCGTTCCGCTGCTGAGGCAACAGCTAGAACGGAACAGGAACGCGGCAAGCGCTCTGATCACAGGCTGATGCCGGCCGCTCTGCTCATGGTTTGCAGCGTCGCCAGTCTACGGCTTAGCCGGGCCTGCTGCAGCTCGGCGAGGCGAACCCTACGGCGGGCTTCCTCGGCTGACTGGGCGGCAGCGTCCAGATCATCCCGCAACTGCCCGGCGAGGCTTCGAAGCAACGTCTTCTGATCGCCGGGCGGGATTTTGCTCAGCGCGTATGAGGACGGCAAACGAACCATCTCGTGCACCTCTGGGAAGGGATGTTCCAGATCATAGGGCGCCGACCGCATAGGATCCACAATTCAGACGGTCCGCCGGAAGCTAGAAGGCGGCTTGCATCTAGCTTGAGCCCGACGATGGCAATAGCACCGCCAGTCAATTTGCGCATCATTGCACATCCCTGCACCTCCATGCGCAAGTAATTGTCGTAATTTGCAAAGTATTGGCTTTAGCGTATCATGGATGGACCAGACTGCAGGTCCAACATGAGCACGTGGAACCCAATCGAAACCGTCCCGGAAGACCGCCCAGTCGATTTGCTGGGCGCGCGTTACGGCTTGGACGGCTCGCATGCGGAGCAAGAATTCCGCAACTGCACTTACCGGCCTGGGATCCGGTGGTCCTCGACGATGGAGGTTGTCCAGTGGGAGAACTTCGATCCGCTCTGGACCCCCATAGCGTGGCGGTCGAGCACAGGGCGCCCCCCGGTCCAGCGGTTGGCGTATCGGCGGGACATCGAGGGCCGCGTGATCAGCGCCGAGACGGTGACGGCATGAGACCGCGCACCGCCCGCCAGCGTTCGGCTCTCGCAAATGGCGCCAGACCCTTTTTGAAGCCGGTCGCGGTCAATTCCCACGAGGCACGATTTTTCAAAGACGTCCTCGCCTCGCTGGAGGCCGAGCGGCCAGCCATGAGTGAGACGCAAAGGCAGGCGGCACGGGCCTTTGCCGCTTTGGCTGTCGTTCAGGCGCAGATGCACACGGACATCGCCCTCGGCCGCACCGTGGACCACGAGGCTATGGGCCAAATCGCCGATAGGCTCAGCCGATTGAGCCGTCAGATGGGTCCGCCGGCCAAGCCCCAGCGGACCAGCCTTCGCGACCATCTCGCCGCCGGAGGCGCCCGGCCGTGAAGCCCCTCGTCAGTCTTCGCCAAGCCCTGTCTGACCCGGATCTCCTCGGGTCCGCGCTGCCCGGTCCAAGCTGGTCGACGTGGCGCACGATCCTCCTGGCGGTGATGGGCGAGGAGCTGACGGCTGAGGAGGCCGCGGTCTATCGCGAGCTGAGCGGGCGCGACTACGCTGGTCCGATCCGTCCGGACGAATTTTTTGCGGTCATGGGGCGCCGTTCTGGCAAGACCCGGGCAATTGGCGTGGCAGCGGTCTATCAGGCCGCCCTCAACGACTACGCCGACGTTCTCGCGCCGGGGCAGCGCGCGCGGCTCCCGATCCTGGCCGCGACGAAGCAACAGGCCGTCGAATGTCACAGGTTCATCCTGGGGACCCTGCAGGCGGTTCCGCTGCTCGCTGAGATGCTGGACGGCGACCCGACGCAGGACGAGATCCGGTTGGTCAATGGCGTCGACATCGTCATCACGGCAGCAAGCTTTCGAGGCATTCGCGGAAGTACATTTATTGGATGCATCGCGGATGAGATCGCTTTCTGGCGTATTGAGGATGCGGCAAATCCGGATCGTGAAGTTCTGCGCGCGGTCAGACCCGGTCTAGCAACGACAAGCGGCCAGCTTTTTGTGATCAGCTCGCCGTATTCGAAGCGCGGTGAGCTTTGGGAGAATTATCGTAGGCATTACGGGCCAAACGGTAACCCGAGTATATTGGTGGTGCAAGCCGAAACGTTGCGGATGCATCGCACGGCGGCTCTTGAACGTCAGATTGCTCGCGCTTTCGAGAACGACCCGGAAGCGGCCAAAGCCGAGTGGGGTGGTGAGTTCCGCGACGGCATTTCCGACTTCGTCTCGCCCGAGGTGGTGGATGCCTGTACGGATGTCGGCGTGTCAGTGCGTGAGCCGGTGCCTGGGGTTCGCTATCACGGCTTCATCGATGCCGCTGGCGGGTCCGGTCAGGATAGCCAGACGATGGCCGTGTGCCATCGCAATGAGGACGGGACCGCTGTTCTGGACTTCGTGGCAGGCGCTGCGCCTCCGTTCTCTCCCGAGGCCGTCTGCGAGCAATTTGCGAAGACGTTCAAGCTCTACGGCGTTCGCACGATCATCGGCGACAGCTGGGGTGGTGACTACGTAAAATCCATGATGGGGAAGTTCGGGGTCACGTATATCCGCTCCGATAAACCCAAGAGTGCGATATACGCCGAGTTCTTGCCGCTTCTGAACAGCCGAAAGGTTCGGTTACTCGATCAGAATGTACTTAGGAAGCAGCTGCTTGGTCTAGAGCGCCGCACGGCCTGGGGCGGCAAAGATTCAATCGACCATTCGCCAAATTCTTCCGATGACTGGATCAACTCAGCTGCCGGCGCCCTCGTAAGTATCGGAAGCAAACCGGCGCCCCTTATTATCCCAAAAGAACTCGTCGCGCAGTCGGCAATGAAGCCGTCGCGCGGTCCGTTCGGAAGAGAAATCTTCTTCAATACACAGCCGCCTAGGAGGTTTTGAGATGAGTCCTTTGGAAATGGAAACCTGCATCAAGTTCTTCATGGAACGGCTGTCGGAGGACGAGTTGGCTGAACTCGACGCCCGGATGACGAGCGGCGTCCCGGTTGAACCGGCCATGGACAGCGCGCTCAAGCGTCGGCGGGGCATGCTCGCTATGGACGCTAAGACCCGCGTCAGCATCCGGAAGGCCCTGGCGTCGAACGCCACCAACGAGGCCAAGGATCGACAGGCCCTGGCCGAGTTCCTGCCCAACATGAACCGCCTCAAAGTCGGCTGAGGGGGGTGCCCATGTTGAAGCCCGCCACACTGACCGTCGTGCCGCCGAGCCCTCCGCGGCCTGACCCGGCAGGCGCGCACGAGTCCGCCCGCAGGGCCCTCGCTGAGGCCATTGAGCGACATCAGGAAGCCCAAGCCGAACTGAAGGCGAACACCGACGCACAGGCGCGCGCCGCGGAGTTGCGGCTCGCTGCCTTCATGGCCCTCGACGACGCGGAGGCGGCGCTCGAACAGGCTAAGGAAGACCTCGCACGCCGCACGACCGAGGCTGTGCTGGCCGGCGCCACCGAACTCCCGTCGCTCGATAGCTACCACGCGGCCAAGCGTAACGCGGAAGAACGCTATGCGGCGCTGAAGGTAGCCGAGGCGTCCCTCAAGGATGCGGCTCCACCGCTTCAGACGACTGTGCGGATCTGCGCGTCCAACCTGCGCGAGCGGGTGCGCGACGTGGTGCTGACTGCCCCCGCCGTGGCTGCCCTGCTCGGTCCCTATCGGCAGATCCAGGCCGACTATCACCGGGCGCGCGGGCTCCTGAACTATCTCGATGACCAGGACATGCTGCCTGCGCCCTTCGAGGGCTGGCGGCACCCTGCGGATGGTTCGGCCATGGCAGATCTCGGGCCCTGGCAGGACTGGCTGAAGGCGCTGGGATCTGATGCCTCTGCCGCCGCACCGCTTCCGAGTTCACAGAATGGGGGTTCGCGACCTGGGTGATTGCGAGCCTTCTACTCCGCGCCTTGTCTTAGCCGCGCGGGGGCGAGCAGCCGGCGGACTCGTCAACATCACCGGCAGACCTGCGGCGGTCCTCCTTAGCCGATGCGCAGGCATTCGTTTCGTGGCGCTGTCGTCGTCTGCTGCGTCTCCAGTGCCCACGCGACGCTAACAGCCGGCCGGCGGCGCACCCCCACGCCGCCGGCCGGCAACATGCGAGGGATCGGAATGGGCGAGATCGTCCATCTGCCCATCAGGTGTCCTGCGGAATGCTCAGACCGCGATCCAATAGGATGAATCCGATGTCCCACGACGACCCCCGCAGGCACACGGCCATTCACGAGGCCGGCCACGCGACTATCGGCCGGGCCCTTGGGCTCGCATGCGGCGAGGCTTCGGTGATCCCATCGCCAGAGAAGGGCATCATGGGCCACGCCTTCGTCTTTCCAGCGCAACGGACGGTCGAGGCGTGGGCCGCGCAGGGTAGGACCAGGGATATCGCTGAAATCCACCGCGCCCGGGGTGTTGCGTGTGCCGCTGGTGCGGAAGCGGAGATGGCGCTTCTCGGCGCGGTTGCCGAACCTGACAACGCTGATCTGGTCGAGATTGCCTACATCCTTGTCGACGACCTACATGTGCACACCTCCAGCATCCTGATCAGGGAACGGCAGCTGCGCCAGATGGCCCAGCAGCTGGTCAGAGAACTCCGGGACGCGATTGAGCGGGTCGCCGACGCTTTGATCGAGCGCCAGACCCTCAGCGGCGAGGAGATCGACGCTCTGGTCGGAGCCGACGCGGGTTCGCGGGCCATGACCTAATCCGCCGCTCTGCTCCTCGGCAGCCCCTTGCACCAGCCTCACCGTGTAGCGATAAAGCTGCGCGATAGACCCGTACCGGATCCTCTTCTCTGTCTCTCGCGAGGTTCAGCAGACGTAGCACCCAGCCGGCGGCCTGTGACCCTGCCTCTAAGGCCGGCGGCACCGCGAGGCGCCCGTTTCTATACTGGCCCTTACGCGAACTGAGGGGCTCCATAACGCTCACCGTGCGAAAGGGCCGGGATCGCCCGGCACTTTGATTTCCAGACACCCAAACCTAACAGGTTGAAGTGCCTGGGAAACCGTCGTTTTCCTGCCTTAGCATTTGGCGCCGTTTGGAACGTTCCATTGGGGCAAGCCCTATTGGAACGGGCTTGGACCCAGCCCTGGCTCGCGCCTTCACACAAGTGATTGAGGAGCTGCGCAAAGTCTGAACCGTGGTTCCTCGTTGACGAGCGCCTGATCGCTCAGTGCCGGGGAGCTTCGATGCCCACCCTGGAGCGGATGATGAAGCGCCAGCAGGTGCTGGCCGACTTCGGCGAGTTCGCCCTGCGCAGCGAGGACCTCGACGAGGTGCTCACCGAAGCCTGCCGTCTCGTCGCCGAGGCTTGCGGCATCACCTGCGCCAAGATCCTAGAGATCCAAGGGGACGGGCAAAGCCTGCTCGTGCGGGCTGGCGTCGGTTGGGCCCCTGGCATCGTTGGTCGGCTGCGCCTACCCATGAGAGAGCCCTCGTCCGAGACGTTTGCGATCCGGGAAGGCAAGCCGATCATCACGCAGGACCTCCGCAAGGAGGAGCGCTTCGACGTCCCTGAGTTCATGAAGGAGGCCGGGGTCCTCGCGTTCGCCAACGCGCCGATCTTCCTGCCGGGCAAGAGCCTCTACGGCTTGCTCCAGGTGGACGCGACCGAACCGCGCGAGTTCGGCAACAACGACACCGAGTTCCTGCGCACCTACGCCATCATCCTGGGGCCGGTGATCGACCGCCTGCACAAGGTGGGCGACCTGCGCACGAGCGAGGACCGCTTCCGGCGCTTCGCCGAACATTCGGCCAACGTACTCTGGCTCGCCGACCTGAAGAGCGGACAACTCGATTATCTCAGCCCGGCCTTCACGCAGGTCTGGGGCATGCCCGCCGAGGACATGCCGGATCTCGCG
>NZ_JBAWTG010000109.1:0-15504 GCF_037106235.1 Methylobacterium nigriterrae
GGAAAACACCAAGGCTGACATCGCGGCTCCCGCTTGCGCGCCGTTCGTCAAAGCGTCCGGCCGCATGCCCTCATGACATGGCTTTCGCCGGCTCCGCCACCCGCGCCGATTCTCGTGAGCTACCGCCCTGAAGGCGACCCTGCCGTTCCGGCAGCTTCTTGAGCGGCTCTGCCGGCCTCGTTGTCCCCGGAGTTAACACCCTCTTATCCGTGGGGTGCAGGCTTTTGCACCCTCCCCCCTTGGCCGTCGCTCCGCGGGCGCGGCGCATCCACGCCTGCCACTCGCGGCTGATGATCCGGATCAGGTTCGGATCGCTCCGGCGCCCCTGATGGCGGCGCTCCTGGATGGTCAGCAAGCCGTCGCCCTCGGCGAGCCGGATGGCCCCCTGAGCGAGCCGGCGGCACACCCCTGCCCTCGCGGCGATGGCATCGATGCAGAGGCCGCACACGCCCTTGGCTGCTACCTCGTCGGCGACGATGCGCAGGACCGCGAGTTCTCCCGTCGTGAAGCGGGCAGCCAGGGCCGGCGGCATCGGACCGGAGCAGGCCAGCAGGCGGCGCCTGTCGCGGGAGGCGATCCGGTCGGGCGAGGACGGCCGCTTGCGAGGCGGAAAGAGGCTCATGCGGCCGGCAGGGACGCCCACGGGCACGATCCCGGCCCGGATGGCGCTCCGGCGCTCGTGAAGCCGCTCAGCGAGGCTCTGAGCGCCCGCATCGTCCACAGCACCGGAAGCATGTGCCTGCCACACCTGGCGGGACAGCTCGTCCATCTGCGCCAGCGTTCGGGCGCCCGCGATGGCGGCGGCCATTGTCTCACGAAACATCGTTCACAGCCCTGCTCGGGCCGCGTCAAAGCAGGGGCACGCACGGCATGCGCACCCGGCAAAAGGCAAAGCACCATCGTCTCGGGAAGCGACCCCGATTGACTCCTGAGCGGAGCTATGATGTCTGGAGGGAGTTCGCGGTCTCTCCAGACCCATCGATTTCGACGGCCTCACCCTTGCCGGGGTGGGGCCGTTGGCGTTTTGGGCTTAGGTCTTCGTCGCGGCGGTCTCCTTCTCCGGCTCACGACTCGCAGGAGCGAGCCTGCCGGACATGCCATGTCGCGTGGGCGGGACGGTTAAGTCAACGTCGGGGTATATCCCGGCCTCAGACGCGCTGCCTGTGTCACAGACTGGCAATCGACTATTCGATCTGCGACAATCGCTGCATGCCGCGCCGCGTCGCCCAGAACGTTTCACTCACGCCTGAACTCGCAGCCTTCATTGCGGAGCAGGTCGCTTCTGGCCGTTTCGGCAGCGCCAGCGAGGTCGTGCGGGCGGCACTGCGCACCTTCGAGCGGCAAGAGACCAAGCAAGTTGATCGTCGACGAAGCTCGCGATCAACGCTGCAGCAATGACCCTGTCCGAGGTCGAGAGACTGCAACGCCGCATCCAGGAGTTGGAGGCCGAGGTCGCGCACCTGCTCGCCCAAGGACCTGAAGGCTCCGTCGGCCATTGGCAGAAGCTCACAGCGGGTGAGCAGCGCTATCGTGCCATCTTCGAGAGCGCGACCGACTTCGCAATTGTCGTGAGCGACAATCGCGGCCGTGTGACTGAGTGGAACACAGGTGCCGCGCGCATCCTAGGCTGGACGGCCGATGAGGTGTGCGGTGAGACTACAGAGCGGTTCTTCACATCTGCAGACCGAGCTGCTGGGCGCATCGAAGCGGAGATGCGCACTGCCCTGGAGCGCGGACGCGCCACTGACGAGCGTTGGCACCTGCGCAAGGATGGCACCTGCTTCTGGGCCAGCGGCGAGATGATGCCGTTGCGCGACGTCAACGGCGCCCATCAGGGCTTCGTGAAGATCCTGCGCGACCGGACCGCCGAGTACCAAGCCAGCGAGGGCTTACGAAACGCGGAGGCGCAGTTGCGGCGCGCCCAAGAGTCCGGCGGCATCGGCGTTTTCTCGGTGGGCATTGCGGACGGCATCCTGCATGCCACACCTGAGTTCTGTCGCCTCTACGGCCTGCCCGAGCGTGAGACCTATCCCTCGACGGAATTCGAACGCTTGGTCATTCCGGAGGACGCAGCCCTGGTGTCCACCGCGGAGTCACGCCGCAACGGGGACGCCCCACGCGACGTAGAATACCGCATCCGGAGTGCTGACACCGGCACGCTGCGCTGGATCGCTCGCAAGGGTGAGATCGAGCACGACGAGATGGGTCGTCCTGTCCGGTTCGCCGGGATGGCTCAAGACATCACCCTGCGCAAGCAGGCCGAGCAACGTGCCCAAGCCAACGAGCGGGAACTGCGCCTCGTGGCCGACGCGATGCCCGTGCTCATTGCCTTCCTCGACACTTCGCTCACCTGCCGCTTCGCCAACCGGGCGTACTGCGATTGGTTCGACGTAGGCACGTCCGAGAAAGCCATCGGCCGTAACCTCCGCGAGATGCTCAGCACGTCTGACTTCGAGGCGCGGCGCTCAGGGATCGAGCAGGCCCTTGCTGGCAACGAAGTGCGCTTCGACCTGCCCTGGCCGCATCGGGACGGGCGCCCGCGCATTGCCGAGATCCGCTACCTGCCGCGCTCCGCGCCAGGCGGTGAGATCGAAGGGTTCTACGTCTTCGTTCAGGACATCTCCGACCGCAAGCGCGTCGAAGAATTGCTCCTGTCACGCACGCAGTTGTTGGAGGCCGAGGTCGCCGAGCAGACGAAAGACCGTGACCGCATCTGGAGATTGTCGCCGGTCCTGAAGGTTGTGGCCACACCCGACGGCAAGATCCAATCTGTGAACCCGTCCTGGATACGGGTGCTCGGTTGGTCGGACGCCGAGACAGTCGGGCGCAACATCATAGATTTTCTGGCTCCCAACGATCGGGAACTGGTGATCCTCAATCTGGAGCAGCTTGCCGGCGGCCTTCGGGTAAGTGACTTCGAGGCGTCACTCGTGACGAAGGATGATGGGCTGCGGCACATCTCTTGGACCGTGGTGCCGGAGGACGGCAGGCTCTACGGCTTTGGCCGCGACGTCACCGAGTTACGCCTGGCCGAGGAAGCGTTGCGCCAGGCACAGAAGATGGAGGCTGTGGGCCAGCTCACAGGCGGGCTGGCGCATGACTTCAACAACCTCCTGACCGGCATCTCCGGCTCACTGGAGCTGCTGCAGACGCGGATGCGCCAGGGCCGGCTGATGGACGTCGACCGCTACATCAACGCCGCCCAGGGCGCCTCCAAGCGCGCGGCGGCGCTGACGCACCGGCTGCTCGCCTTCTCGCGCCGCCAGACCCTCGACCCCAAGCCTACCAATGTGAACGCCCTCATCAACGGCATGGAGGAGCTGATCCGCCGGACTGTCGGACCAGAGATCACCGTGGAAGTGGTGGGAGCTGCGGGCTCGTGGCCCGCGCTGGTCGACCCGAACCAGCTTGAGAATGCGCTGCTGAACCTGTGCATCAACGCGCGCGACGCCATGCCGGGCGGCGGACGCATCACCATCGAGACCGCGAATAAGTGGCTCGACGAGCGCGCTGGCCGCGAGCGCGACTTGCCGCCGGGCCAGTACCTGTCGCTTTGCGTGACAGACAGCGGCACCGGGATGACGCCCGACGTGATTGCTAAAGCGTTCGACCCATTCTTTACGACAAAGCCGACCGGTCAAGGCACCGGCCTCGGCCTCTCCATGATCTACGGCTTTGCCCGACAGTCCGGCGGTCAGGTACGGATTTACTCGGAGGTCGGCCAGGGCACGACCATGTGCCTCTATCTGCCGCGCCACTACGGCAAGACCGAGGATGCGACAGCGGTGCCGGAACTCGCTGACGCGCCACGGGCCGAGCAGGGCGAAACGGTACTGATCGTCGACGACGAGCCCACCGTGCGGATGCTGGTGACGGAGGTTCTGGAGGATCTCGGCTACACGGCCATCGAGGCAGCGGATGCAGCGGCCGGGCTCAAGGTGCTCCAGTCGGACGTGCGCATCGACCTGCTGGTCACCGATGTCGGCCTGCCTGGGGGCATGAACGGGCGGCAGATGGCAGATACGGGCCGCGTGAACCGGCCCGACCTGAAGGTGCTGTTCATCACGGGCTACGCCGAGAATGCGGCGGTTGGAAACGGGCATCTGGAACCAGGCATGCAGGTGCTGACCAAGCCCTTCGTGATGGAGGCGCTGGCCTCGCGCATCAAGGAATTGATTGGCAGCGCCTGAGCCTGTGGACCACGAGGATGAGCATACGGGATGAACTCAGGCAGCTTATGGACGTGATGATCAGGGACATTATCACGGACGAAGGCTTCGCGCGTGAACTGGCTGAGATGGCTCATACGGTGGCGCAGGAGGGCCGCCAGAACACGGCAGAGGCTCTGCGGACAGCCAGCCGCCTTCATCGCGCGGGTCGGGCGCTACGTTGAGGGTGTAGGGGCGGAACTTGGGTCGGGGCTGGCTCATGGCTCCATAGTGTCAGTCGGCTTTGTCGCCGCAACCTGCTTCTCTCGGCTTGAGCCGGATCAGCTGACGGCCGCCTGTCGTCTCCTCAATGGAGTAGCGGCGTGGCGCGGCCTTCCTGGCGGCGCCCCCTCGGCAGCCCCTTGCGACAATGCCAGATGCTCGAACCTGGCGAGGAAGGCCGCTGCGATCCGAGTTATGGCACTGATCGAACACGTTCCCTTCCATCGCGACCCGATCCTCACGGCCATAGATCGGCGGTTGTGAGGAAGGGCGCTCTACGTGCCTCACGCCTCGGCAGCGATCCGCCGCCGGGGTCGCTCCTTTGTCATGCTCGAACAGAAGCCCACCGCCAGCATACCAGCATGAAAGCGTACTAGCGTACCAGCACGCTGACGTGCTGCTTAATTAGCGTCCTGTCACGCCTTTGATGCCGCCATGTCCCTGTTGCGTGAGGTACGCATCGAGAGCGTCCAAGTACACATCATGCGCTTTCCGATCCTCGGTAAAGGCGATCTCCTTGAACTTTCTCGCGACCTTCGGCGGTAGGTAGAGCATCACCTTCGCCACGTTCTTCGTGGGCTTGGTGAGAGCAGTGGGTTCGGGAGCGGCATCAAGAGGCGCGGGCGCATCAGCAACCTTCGGCGCCCCGCCTAGAGCTTCAAGCGCGGCGTTTCTTTTCGGCGGTGCCACTGGTGGCCTCCATTCGCTTTCTGGACCACGCCCATAGCTCGCCGATCTCTGCAGCGGCCTTTCCCTCGGGCGCATACTCGTGGACGCCCTGCCCCAAGGCATAGGCGTATTGATGATCGATGCGGGCTGCGATGGGCACAGGCACGACCTCGCCCGACGTGCTGAGCCGGATCGAGACGGCGTTCGTAAGTCGGGCTTGCTTGTTCGTAGGCGCCTGATTGATGACGAGGGCGTAGGGCCGCCCTATCGCTTCCAAGGCGCGCACCGTGGGCATGGTGGCCTTAACGTCGGCCTCGCTGGGTCGCACGGGAACGAGCGCCAAATCGGCCTCGCGCATCGCACCTCGCGTTGCATGACTATCGATGCCGGGCGTATCGATGACGACGAGTGTGAAGCCCGCGGCTCGCAGACGAGCAACCGTCTCGGGGATCTGCCCTGCCTGATTGTGATCGAGCACGGCAGGCGTCTCGGCACTGCGGGTTTCATACCAGCTCGCGGACGTGCCTTGAGGGTCTAGATCGAGGATGCAGACCTTTTCGCCAGCTTGCTCGGCGGCGACGGCGATGCTGACGGCGAGGGCGCTTTTGCCTGTGCCGCCCTTCTGGGTAACGAGACTGAGGACCCGCATGGACGAACCGCGCTGATTTGCTGGCACGCTGGTACGCTTGCACGCCAGTTCACCAATGAACCGTTAAGCCTGCCCATCAGCATGCCTGTAGGTCGGCTTGCAAGCACACTGGCGTGCTAGGACGCCATTACGTCAGCACGCCGACATGCCAGCACACAAGTATGCTGTCAGCCGGGCGCTCGACCGAAAGGGCGCGGCAAAGCCGATCGCCTCTGTAGTTCATTAGCACACCAGCATACTGTTGCACTGTCATACCAGCGCATGTGGCTCGCGATAAGCAGCCTTCTCGAAAGTTTTGGGCAGAGCGGATCGCAAGGGACGTGAAGAAGTGAAGCCAGAGCTATCTTTCGAGCGCGGACCCGAGCCTCCAGCCTTTGGCTGACACCGCGATGCTGACGACCCTGCGACGTGCGGCGTTAGTATCGCCGGAGTTCACCTGAAGGGGTTCAGCATGCCTGATGCGCCCATTGTTCGCGTCCCCGCCGACAAGCCCAACCTGCCGCCGGAGTGGATAGAGGCCGCCGAGCTTGCAGCCCACAACCTCGGCTTCGGCCAGACACTCGCTACTCTGAGCCCGGAGCACTGGCAGCTTGTGCTGGCCAGCGTCACGGATCGCATGCGGCTGCGCGGCGCGTCGCTCCCGCTCGGCTGGCGACGCACGCTCGCGCGGCAGGTTGGGCGCGGGACGGAAGATCAGACGGCAGCGCATATCGTGGCGCTGCGAGCGAAGCGGGGGGAGATCGCGGCACACTTGGCGCGCGAACTCGGGCTCGGTGAATTGGCCACGCTCAGTTCCAAAGACCGGGCCGCTGTAGATCAGCAGACGGATGAGACTATCGCGGGATGCAGCCCCGATGCGCCTGAGCCGGCCGATTGCTCGGATGCGGACCGGACAATGCGCCGGCTGCTTTCCGAGCATCGCGCTCTCAAGGAGCTGAAGGCTGATGAAGCCAACGTCCGCTTGGCCGAGGAGGGCGAGGTCTTCGCCCCCGAAGACGATGCCTGAGGCGTTGCCCGCCCTTGCAGAAGTTCCGGCTGCCGGACTGCCAGCTGAGGCCATCGCTCTCGTCACACCCTACCAGCGCGCCTCGAAGGCCGAGGCGACCGTGCGGGCCTGTCGCGGGGATGAGGCGCTCTTTGAGGCGTGGTGCGCCCGGTTTGGCTTCCGGTCCATGCCGGCCTCGCCCGAGGCGGTCACCGGCTTCCTCGTCCATGAAGCGGAGGCGGGGAGGGCGACCTCGACCATTGGCCGGCGCTGGGCCGCGATCCGCTATGCCCACCGATGCGCACGTTCTCTGGTCCCACTACTCGTCACGCGGGCGAGGTAATGAGGCCCAAGTTTCAAGACCTCTTTTGAAACGGAACCCCTGTTTGCTGCCACGCCCAAACCGGCGCCATGCGCCAGAGCCTCAGAAAGGGTCGGATACTGTTGGCGAATTCGAGATTGCCGCTTCGGCCGCGGCTTGAGGGCGCCCCTGTAGGGCTGAGTTGCGAGCGCAGGCTGCCCAATCACAGAGCGTGGGGCAACCTCGGCCGGTCCTGAGGCGAATTCGCCAACAGCGTCGGGTCGTTTTCGCGACACAGTGCTGCGCGCCCGTCGAACGTTTCGCAAAGGCAGGCTCAGGACGCCACGCCCGTGAGATTGCGCGGCGTGTCTATGCGCGTCAGCATGCGGGCAAACCCACACGGAGGGGAGGCACGCCGTGGCCAATGTCTACCTGGATGCGCTGCTCTGGCTGACGCCAACAAGACCGTCGTTCCTCCCGGTCAACAACGCCGGGCAGACCGTGGTCACCTACGCATTTGGCGGCCCTGGCACCTGCGCCGTCTATGATCCGGAATCGACCGTCGACAGAGTCACGGCGACGGCTTGGCAGTCCTACGAGCAGCAAGCCGCCGTCACGGCGCTCCAGGCGTGGGCTGATGTCGCCAACATCTCTATCAAGCCCGCCCAAAGCTTCAGCTCAGCGACGTGGCACCTTCTGACCACCAACGAAGCGGGCATGCAGGCGTACTTCTCGGGCGAGAAGGGTGTCCAGGCGATGTCGACGCTGCCCAACAACTATGGCCCGAACTACGGCGAGGCCGAGCCCAACTACACCCCGGGCTGGTCGATCTTCAACACGCAGGGCTATGGCTGGACCAAGGCGGGCCTCGTGCCGGGCGGCGAGGGCTACGTCACGCTCGTTCACGAGATCGGCCACCTGCTTGGCCTGGACCATCCCTGGAATGAGAAGGGCTGGTACGTCGACGCCAGCGGGGCTCCCCTGCTCGATGCCAGCGGCAACAAGATCCCGGAGCCGTACTTTCCTGGAGCAAACGCCTGGAACAACACGGGTGACTACGGGCTGAACCAGGGCATCTTCACCACGATGGGCTACACGGACGGCTGGAACGGCCAGCCAGCCAAAGGAACGGATTACGGCTACCAGAAGGGGCCGGGCGCCTTCGACATCGCGGCGGTCCAGCAACTCTACGGCCCCAACCTGACCTCGCACACAGGAGACGACACCTACCTCCTCCCGACCGTGAACAAGTCGGGGACAGGCTGGTCAGCGATCTGGGACGCGGGCGGGACGGACACCATCTCCGCGGCGAATGCCACAGGCTCAGCCACCATCGACCTCCGGCCGGCGACGCTTGATCCGGCCGGCGGCCCGGGTGCTGGCGGGTACGTGTCCTGGGTCCAGGGCATCCAGGGCGGCTTCACGATTGCCAACCCCAACGGGGTGGCTACGGCCGTGGTCGAGAACGCGGTCGGCGGTGCGTACGCGGACACGATCAACGGGAACGAGGCTGCCAATACCCTGACCGGGAACGCTGGGAACGATACCCTCAACGGCTATGGCGGTCAGGACAGGATTGTCGGCGGGCTCGGAGCCGACGTGATGACGGGCGGCGCGAGTGCTGACACGTTCGTCTTCACCCAAGCGGCAGAGTCGACGCCGGGCTCGAAGACACACGACGTGATCACCGATTTCAGTCCCGGAGTGGACCAAATTGATCTGACGGGGCTTGGCGTTCACACGTGGATCGGCAGCGCTCAGTTCGACCACGGGGCTGGCGAGGTGCGGTATGCCGCGGGACTTCTACAGGCTGACCTAAACGGGGACGGGAAGGCAGACTTCGAGGTCGCGCTGCAGAACAGCGTCGCTCTGCAGCAGCAACATGATGTTCTCCTGGCCTGACTGAACCGGTTGAGCAGGACGGCACGCCAGCTCTGGTCCAAGCAGGAGTCCTGTCGAAGCAGGCAGTGAGCCGCGCGGTCCGAAACGCTCACTGAGCAACAGCACGCCAGCAAGACCCCGGGCCGAAGGCGGTCTCAGAAACACGTGGCTATCGAGACAGTCTCATTTGCGGGTCGTTTTTGATGGCAGGCGCGGCCCTTCGGCCGAAGGTGCTGGTCGGTCTGAAAGCAGGGCTCACGCGTCGGCAGTTTCGTAGTTGGCCTCGCGCTCGCCCAACAACCTGCCCACGAGCCTCGTCATGGCAGCCGTCAAGCCTTTCCTGAGCGTTGCCTCCGGCAGGCACTCGGCCTCGGCCAGGACGAAGCTGATGCCGTGATCAGCGCCCCCGCGAGCCGCCTCGTCACGGATCCGGAACGCCGTGAAGCAGCCGTCGGCGGACTGGAACTGCTCCTCCAGCCGCATGGACGGATCGTAGCCGGGCGCCTCCAAGAGGGCCTGTCGGGCAATGTCGAACACGTCCAGCGCCGAGACGAGGTGAGGACGTGCTGGACGTCCCAGCATGGCTTCAACATCTGTTGGTACTCAGGCGCTTGGGCACTTCGCAGCCTTGCCGCTGCGCCGAAGGCCGAACCTACCCCAGGTCGCCTTGAAGATTTCCGAACTCATGGCCGCGATCCCCGGAACTGGATCCTGCAAAAACTCAACCGCATCGCGCTGCATGTTCCGAAGTGAGTAGGAACCCGACCGCACCAACCGGATCCCGACCGGCGTCACGAGATCCTGGGGCGAAAGATGGCGGCCCTTGGTCAGCGACGCCGCCGCCCCTGCGGACAGATTGAGCGAGGCTAAGCCTGCAGCGACGAAGTCGAGCCCGCAATGGCGTGAGGCGCCAACGCGCCGAAAGAAGCGCGGATTGCACTCCAGAAGCCGGATCGCGCCGGTCTCCGGATCACGGCGAGCGTCGAAATTTGCGATGCCCGTGTAGCCCGTATGCGCGATGAGCTTCCGACCAGCCGCAAGCAACTCGGGTAGGTCCGCAAACCGGGTTGACCAGAAGCCATCGCAATAGAAGGTTGCCCAGTTCAGGATCTCGCCATCCTGCGCGAAAACGCTGAGCCCGACATCATCGCCCGGCATGAAGCGCTGGATCAGCAAACCGTCTCTGAGGAAGCCCTGGCGGTCGCTGAGCGCTGCCGCAAGCGCCCCCTCGCTTGCGATCACACGGACACCGTCGCCACCCGAGGCGCCCAGGGGTTTTACCACACACGGATAGCCGATCTCGTTGCGGATCGAGGCGAGGCAGACCGCGCCGGGCGTCGCGAAGAACAGAGTTTCGGGGGTCGACACATCGCAGGCAGCGCAGATCCGAGCGAAGCTGTGCTTGTTGTCGAGCGCTGTCAGCGTCGGCAGATCGGGCATCGGGAAGATCGCCATGCGCAGGTGGTCTCGGATTGTACCGAGGAGCCGCATGGCCGAGGTTGAGCTCGCGATGACGCAGTCGATCGGCTCCCGGGCATGCTCCGCGTTGATGGTCTCCGCGATGAGCCGCGGATCCTCGAAGACCCGCTGGCGCACGAGGAGAGCTTTCGCCACGTGCGCCGAGAAGCGGATACCCGAGGGCGGCTCGCAGATCAGGAGCGTCGTCGCGCCCTGCGCGCCGAGGCAGCGCAGGACGATGTGGCCGAGATCGCCCCGCGGAGACAGCAGGACGACGCGCAGGGGGCGAACCGGATCGTTCGCCGCATCCCGTGAGCGGTCCCGCAGTCCTCCAATGAGCTCCAACATGATCCCCTCTCCGGCTTCTGCTTAGGCTTGGGCTTGTTTGGTATCAAATGGGTACATAATACTTCATTTGGATAAAGCTGATGGTATCCGCAGCTCAGCTGAACACCCTTACTTTTACGGATATCGGCCTGCGCGCTCGAGGTATCTGGATCGTGGCGCGAGACCGCAAACCGAGGCGGCATGGGCGGTTCATGGCCCTCTCAGGCAGCGGACTCGGCCCTTCGGACATAGCGGGTGCCTGGAATTCAGAGGACAGCCTGAGCGCCGATTGGCGCGCTAAGCTCCTGATCTGAAACGGAGCGCGCGGGCTTCTTTTGGATGCTGATCACAGTAGCTCGCACGGCCTGACAGTCGAGCCGAATCAGACACCAGCGACTGACAGCTTTCCGTCGCTTACCAAAAACCTTGTGACTATTTGTGCCAAATATACTTAAGGAATACCTCGAAAGAGGGGGAGGGACACGAGTGTAGATGGTGCCATATCGTGCGCCGGACCGGTGGAGCGAGGACCTCATGCCTCCCAACCCATCCGATGCGGCATTGCTGAAAGGCTTCCTCGTCTCTCATCGGAGGAAGCTCTCCTGAAGAAGACCTGGGACCTTTGTTCTCGTTGAACCGTCCCGTGATCATCCCTACCCGCGAGGTCTGAACCGTGCAGCACCAAGCCAGGAAGGCGCATTTCTGGATGGTCCTCGACGTGCTTGGCGATCAGGGGATCCCCTTCGCGATCTTTCTCGTGATCGCCCGGGTGATCGGACCGCAGGCCTACGGGACCTTCGCGCTGGCCATGGCCTTCGTCGGCCTGATGAGCGTGGTCATCTACCAGGGCATCGCGGACGCGCTGATCCAGGTGCCAGAACTCGACGAGCGGCACGTCTCGACGGCCTTCTGGATGAACCTCGCGCTCGCCAGCGTCATCTTCCTGCTTGTCCAAGTGCTCGCCCGGCCCGTGGCCAGCCTCTATGGCGCGCCCGAGATGGAGCCCGTCCTGCGCTGTGTCGCCCTGCTGGCCCCGTTGCAGGCCTTGGTCAGCGTGCAGATCGTCCTGTTCCGCCGCAACCTCGACACCGCCGCGCTCGCACGGCGCACCTTCCTCGGACGCAGCATCGGCGGCGTCGTCGGCATCGCGCTCGCCTTTGCCGGCGCCGGGATCTGGTCGCTCGTCGCGCTGCAGCTCGTGCAGGCAACGGTCTCGGTCTGGGTGCTCTGGCGGGCCGACCACTGGCGTCCGCGCCCCGTCTTCGACCTCAAGGAGGCCCGGGCCTTCGCGCGGTTCGGCAGCCACTTCATGGGCGCCACCGTGGTCACCGAGCTCGGCACCACGGCCGACAGCCTGCTGGTCGGCCTGTTCCTCGATCCCGTGACGGTCGGATACTACGCGCTCGCGGCCCGGCTGATCGAGATGGCGCGCGTGGTGGTCCTGCTGCCGATGCGCAAGCTGATCATGCCGGTGCTGAGCCGGCTCTCCGATCCGAAGCGCTTCGCTGCCAGCTACAATGAGATGACCCGCTCGGTCCTGGCCGTCTGGATGCCGCTGCTGCTCGCGCTCGGCACGAGCGCCGATGTCCTGCCGGTGCTTTTCGGGGTGAAGTGGGACGGCTCCTCCGTGCTGCTGCAGGCGATGAGCTTGGCGGCCTTCACGCTGCCGCTCTGGGCGCTGGTGGGCGACGCGCTCTCGGCTGCACAACGACCGGACCTGTATCTGCGGCTTGCAGCGATCCAGGTCGCGATCCTGGCTGCCGGCATCACGGTCGGCGCCCAGTTCGGCCTCGTCGGCGTCGGCCTCGGCTGGTCGGCAGCATCGGCCTGCATGGTGCCCATAGCCTTTCTCGCGCTGAGGAAGGTCTGCCCCATGCCTTGGGGGCCGCAGCTCGCCTCTGCGCTGCGCGTCGCTTTAGCCGGGCTCGGCTTCCTGGCGGGCTTCCTCGCGGCGTTCCATCTCCTCGGCGCCCTCGGCTGGCCGAGCTGGAGCCGCTCGCTTGTCGCGACCGGCCTCGGACTGCTCCTCTACACGGGCCTGATCGAGTTCCTTTTCCTGCCGGGTCACGTCACCAGCGGCCTGCGCAGCCTGCGAGCCGTGCTCGTCTCGCGAGCCACTCCTTCAAACGCTGACCTATCCAGGCCGGCAATCTGAAGTGGCCGCCGTGCAGCTGCATGCGCCTCGCGCATGGCTCAGCTTGTCCATTAGGGCATACCCTAGCGGACAATAGGAATAGGCTGAAAAATCCTGTCCGCACGGCTTGAATCCGAGCAGCGGACGATATTCCTTTTGGGCAACGCCCCAAAGGACTACCTAAGCGGCCTTTGCCCGGCTGGAACGGCTGACTGGAAAACGACGGGATGCTGTTGGCGAATTCGTCTCGGGGCCTGCCAAGGTTGCCGCCACGCTCTGGGATTGGGCAGCCTGCGCTCGCAGCTCAGCCCTACAGGGGCGCCCTCGAGCCGCGGTCGAAGCGGCAATCTCGAATTCGCCAACAGTGTCCGACGGTTTCCCAGGCACTTCAACCTGTTAGGTTTGTGTGTCTGGAAAACAAAATGCCGCGCGATCCCAGCCCATTCGCACGAATTGAGCGTTATGGAGCCGCCCAGTTCGCGTAAGGGCCACTATGGAGCGGGTCACCGACCGCAGCATCGTCGATGGGCAGTTACGTGCCGGGCCGGTGACTGCCACCCCGAGGATCGCGCGTGGGGCGCACGGTCAAGCTTGGCCCAGTGGCGCGGGACGGCAAGCGCAAAGAACGGGCACGGCCTCGCGCGCGAGGCGGGGCAGGATCTGGGTTCCATAAAATCTGTTCCGCGCAGCCGTTTCCTGTCGCGTAAGTAGAATTATGAAGCAGCCAGCCTACCGCCCGCTGCGCCAGCCGCCCGACCAATCCAGATAGGTCGCGTCATACTTGTCCGGCGCGCAGGGAAACGTCGGGTTTGGTCAATGGGTGAGCCACGTCAGCGCGGCCACGAACCATCCCAGCACGATCAGCGCCCCGCTCACCGTAAAGGTGGGTGCTGACCAAGGCGGAGAAAAACGAACCGGGCTCATCGCGCCTCCAACCGTGCCGTGAGGATGACCTTGCTTAGAGCCGCCCTCTTAAGCGTTTGGCTCGCGTCAGGGTCTCTCAGCGTCTTAGCCACGAAGGGGTGCACGCGCAGGAAGCTGGCGAGGTTCAGCGTGTAGGCCATGCCGACGGGCAAGAGGCGGGTGGATGGCGCGACCGCAGCCGCATCGACGGCCGCGGCTACGTCCTCCTGAGAGATCAGCCCCTGCTCCAGCAGTTCATTGACGGTCTGGTTTGTCGTCATGCCAGCCAAGCTAGGGCGCGGCTCTGGGCCGTGCAGGGCCGATAACCGGTTGTTCTGAGCCCGGTCGGCGCTGTCTCATCCCTTGAACGCCCAGATCGGCACCCCGACGCCGCAGCCGGGCACATGCCGGTAGTAGGCGGTCAGCTTGAACCTGATCCGGTCAGCCGAGATGGCCGTGGCCTTCTCGCCGCTCAGCACGAGCGCAACGCAGTAATCGGAGCGAATGATGCCGACGTTCGGATGTTCGAGGCCGTCAACGGGATGATGCTCGATATGCTCGCGGCTGTGGCTCGCAAGGACTACGACGACAGGCACCGGAGGCAGGCTGAGGGACAAGCTAGGGCGAAAGCGGAAGGTCGCTATAGAGGCCGTCAGGAGGATATCGCCCAGAATGCCTCGATCGCCTCAATGCTGACAGCCGGCATGAGCTGGGCCCAGATCCAAGCTGCTACTGGGTGCAGTCGGGCAATCTTCGCCAAAATCGTGAAAGCACTCAAAATCACGAACTGAGACGCGCGAAACCTAGATCCAGTCCTCAGACGTTTTCTTTCCTGGCCAAGCTGTCTCGCCACCTTGGTAGATCTTGTACCAGGAACCACGCCAATCCTGCTGATTTTAGCCTGGATCAGCATGGGATGCTGAACGCAATTGTGCTTAATTGCACAGAAGCCGTATCGGAATGTTTCTGCAGGCCGCAAACATTTCGATGTGTTGAGTTTTCATCTGCTCCAAGAGATCCAGGGAGACGGCCGGTGACGCTGACGGCTGAAGCCATTGCCAAGGGCAGAGCTGCGATGACAGCACGAGCGCTGGCGAGAGCGGCAGAGCTAGAGCCCCTCATCAGGCAGTTGCAGAAGCAGAGGATTCGGTCTGCATACGGGATTGCCAAGGCTCTCAACGAGAAGAAAATTCCGACAGCACGAGGGTCAGGCCGTTGGCACGGCTGGCAAGTGAAACGCGTGCTGACACGGCTCATAGCGTAGGCGGCTTCCCGCGTCAGCCTCCAGGCCGGGCTGCATTACTCGGGCCCATGCCACCGGGCATACTCCGCGCTGATGTCGCAAGGCGGGCAGGATCGCTCGCTTTAGGGGCTGGCAGATCTCGAGTTGCGACCACGAGCGCGACGAGGATGGAAACCATCACGAATAGCGTTCCGAGCGTTTCCTGTACCTGCTCGGCCCATTTGCGGTGCAGGGCATGGATCGCCATGCACCCGGCTGCGAACACGGCTGCCAATGCGAGGGGAAGCACCAGGGCTTGCATAGAGGCTGGGTCTCGAGTGCGTAGACTCGACCAACCTCGGCCCGCATCGCCTGTTCCGAACACACGGCCGCGTAGGAAGCCCCAAAACGGCCGCAAGCCTGTTCCCTGCTGCTAAGGCTGCAATTTCGAGATCCGGGACGAAGCCGATCAGCTCCTGATGCAGATGCCGTTTCCTGGAGCGGGTCACCAAGGACCGGGAGCCTCACCTGCTGCTCAGGCGATG
>NZ_JBAWTG010000110.1:0-15182 GCF_037106235.1 Methylobacterium nigriterrae
ACGCGTTCGCGTGGTTTCCGCGGCGTCCCGCGTCACCCTGGCGCGACACGCTCCGGCCATGTCCCCGGCGCCGAAGGCGCGCGGGGCCGTTCCCGCGCGGGGCCTACCCCGCAAGCGTCTCGCCGCGGGCGATTGCCACGCGGTCCCGAAGGCGTAGCCTGCGGATCTGGCGCGTTCGGTCCCGGGAGAGCGGTCCATGGTGCAGGCGACGTCGATCACGCCGGTGGGGACGCTCGGCCGGCGCCGCGGGGCGGGCGTGCTCGTCGAGGTGCTGCGCAGCGAGGGCGTGCGCTACATCTTCGGCAACCCGGGCACCACCGAATTGCCCCTCATCGACGCCCTGACGGAGGCCAGCGACGTCGCCTACGTGCTGGCGCTGCAGGAGGCGAGCGCGGTGGCGATGGCGGACGGCTACGCGCAGGCGGCGCGCCGGCCCGGCTTCCTCAACCTGCACACGGCGGGCGGGCTCGGGCACGGCATGGGCAACCTGCTCAACGCCCACATCGCGGGCACGCCCCTCGTGGTCACGGCGGGCCAGCAGGATTCCCGGCACATCCTCACCGACCCGCTGCTGTTCGGCGACCTCGTCACCATCGCGGGGCCGGCCGTGAAATGGGCCCGCGAGGTGACCCATGCCGACCAGCTGCCGATCCTGCTCAGGCGCGCCTTCCACGATTGCAACGCCGCCCCCTCCGGCCCCGTCTTCCTGTCGCTGCCCATGGACGTGATGGAGGAGATGACGGACGCCTCGCCCGGCGAGATCTCGACGATCGACCGCTGCGCGGTGGCGGGCTCCCTCGACCGCCTGGCGGAGCACCTCGCGGCGATCCCGCCGGGGCGGCTCGCCCTGATCGCGGGCGACGAGATCGAGTCGAGCGACGCCTCGGCCGAGGCCGTGCGCCTCGCCGACGCGCTGGCCGCTCCCGTCTACGGCTCCTCCTGGCCCGCCCACATCCCCTTCCCGACCGCCCACCCGCTCTGGGCCGGCAACCTGCCGACCAAGGCCACCGAGATCGCCGAGATCCTGGGCGCCTACGACGCGGTCTTCGCGCTCGGCGGCAAGTCGCTGATCACCGTCCTGTACACCGAGGGCTCGGCGGTGCCCCCCGGCACGCAGGTGTTCCAGCTCTCGGCGGACGTGCGCGACCTCGGCCGCACCTACTCGACCACCCTCTCGATGGTGGGCGACATCCGCGCCTCGCTCGGCGTGCTGCTTCCCATCCTGGAAGCCCGGATCGCGGATCGCCGGGCGGACTACGCCGCCGAGCGCGCCCGGGCCGTCCGGGCCTACGACGCGCGGCGCGCCCGGCTGTTCGCGACGGCCGACGCCGAGTTCGAGGCGCCCGTGACGACGCCGCTCGTCGCCGCCCGCGAGATCGCCCGGGCGGTCGGCTCCGACATCGCCATCGTCGACGAGGCGCCCGCCACCCTCGGGCACCTGCGCACCTTCCTGCACAGCGCCTGGTGCCGGCAATATTCCTCGATCCGGGGCGGCGTGCTCGGCTGGGGCATGCCGGCCTCGGTCGGCTTCTCGCTCGGCCTCGACCGGGCGCCGGTGGTCTGCGTCGTCGGCGACGGGGCGGCGATGTACTCGCCCCAGGCCCTGTGGAGCGCCGCCCACGAGCGGCTGCCGATCACCTTCGTGGTGATCAACAATTCCGAGTACAACATCCTGAAGAAGTTCATGAAGAGCCAGACCCACTACGCTTCGGTGCGGGCCAACCGCTTCATCGCCATGGACCTCGTCGACCCGCGCCTCGACTTCCCCGCGCTCGCGGCCTCGATGGGGGTGACGGCGCGGCGCGTGGAGCGGGCCGCCGACATCGCGCCCGCCATCGAGGCCGGCATCCGCTCGGGCGGCCCGAACCTGATCGAGGTGGTGGTCTGCGCCACCTGACGGGCGAATCGACCGCCCGGGGACTCCCCTTCGGGCGCGCCGATTTGCTACACAGGCGGCCAGCAGGCACGGCGGCCTGGGGGGCGAAGGGGAGTGAGGCCGGCACCATGCAGGATCCGTCGCGACCCGAGCCCGCGCTTCTCGATCCGGAGGTCCATGTCGAGAGCTTCCGGCAGGCCCGCGAGGCGCGCCGGCTCGAACTCGTCGAGGATTACGTGGAGCTGATCGCCGACCTGATCGGCGACGGCGGCGAGGCGCGGCAGGTCGACATCGCGGCGCGGCTCGGCGTCGCCCAGCCCACCGTCGCCAAGATGCTCAAGCGGCTCGCCGAGGACGGCTTCGTGCAGCAGCGTCCGTATCGCGGCGTCTTCCTGACCGAGGCCGGCCGGGTGCTCGCCGAGCAGAGCCGCGAGCGCCACCGCATCGTCGAGAGCTTCCTGTGCGCGCTCGGCGTCAGCCCCGAGACCGCCCGCCGCGACGCCGAGGGCATCGAGCATCACGTCAGCGGCGAGACGCTGGAGGCGTTCCGGCTGTTCGCGGAGCGGCGGCGCGGCGCGTAGGCCGGCTCGCACGCAGGCTGCGGCGCAGGGCGCAAGGATCCTCGGCGCAGGGCGCAAGGATCCTCGGCGCAGGGCGCAAGGATCCTCGGCGCAGGGCGCAAGCGTCCTCGGGACCGGGCGGGCGCGGGCTCCCTCTCCCGCACGCGGGAGGTCGGGCGCCTCAGGCGAACAGGGCGGCTGCGGCCCGCGTCTCCTCGTCCTCCGGCACCACGTCGACCTCGACCCGCAGCCTCTGCGGACCCGAGGCGGTCACGATCCCGTCGATCGGCGAGACGTCGCCGTAATCGCGGCCCCGCGCCACCACGATGTGGTCGTCGCGCACCCCGACGCCGTTCGTCGGGTCGAGCCCGATCCAGCCCTCGCCGCACCAGACCGCGACCCAGGCATGGCTCGCATCGGCCCCCCGCAGGCGCGGGCGCCCCGGCGGCGGCGCGGTGCGCAGGTACCCGCTGACATAGGCCGCCGGCAGGCCGAGGCCGCGAAGCCCCGCGATCATCACGTGCGCGAAATCCTGGCAGACGCCCGCCCGGAGCGCGAAGGCCTCCGAGACCGGGGTCGCGACGGTCGTCGCCTCGGAATCGAAGCGGAAATCGGCCCGGATGCGCCGCATCAGGTCGAAGGCGGCCCCGGAGGCGCTGCGGCCCGGGGCGAAGCTCGCCCGGGCATAGTCGGTGATCGCCGGCACGAGCGGCACCCGTGCGCTCGGGAACAGGAAGTGCGCGGTCGCCTCCGGGCCGAGATCGCGCCGGGCCACGGCCTCGTCGCGCACGCGCTCCCAGGGCCGTCCGGATTCGGCGGGCGGCAGCGGTGGGCGCTCGACCCGGATGCGGGAGAGCGCCTCGACGCGGAACTCGGTGTGGGGCGCGTCGATCGTGATCGAGACGGTCTCGATGCCGAAGTAATCGTCCCGCCGCACCCGCGTCCGCGGGGCCGGGGTGATCGCGACCCGGCTCTCCAGCACGCTCTGCCCCTCGCCGTCGCGCGGCCGCAGCCGCAGGGAGCAGCGGGCGAAGCGGACGGGGCGCGCGTAGCGGTAGGCCGTCAGGTGGCGCAGGGCGTAGATCACGCGAGACCCTTGAGCTTCTCCGGCCGCAAGGCCTGGGGGCCGCTCGGGAAGTACCGGGCCGCGACGGCGTCGGCGAGGCGTTCGAGCTCGCTCTCCATCCTGGCGATCGCCACGCGGTCGAAATCCGCGGCCTCGCCGCCGCTGAACTCGGCCGCCACCCTGGCGGCGAGGCGCCGGTGCGGCTCCGGGATGCCGTCGGCCGAGAGCGCGGGCAGCTCGGCGAGATGGCGCTCGATCGCCTGCACCTGGAAGGCGACCGAGCGCGGGTTGAACGGATCGAGGAGCGCCATGTCGCGCACGGGATCGAGGGCCACGCCCTGCATGTAGCGCGCTCCGTAGGTCACTTGCGAGTCGCACAGGCCGAGCATCACCCCGAGATCGTCGGCGCTGGCCTCGTCGCCCGCGAAGGCGAGCGCGAACGAGCAGGTGTTGATCGCCCGCTCGATGCGGCGCCCGAGATCGACGAAGTGCCAGCCGGCCGCCCGGCTCATGTTCTCCTGGGTGAGGCCCGAGAGCGCGGCGATGTGGCTCAGCGCCCGCTCGGCCCGGCCGAGGAGCTGGGACTCGGCAAAGTCCCGCGCCTCGTCGAGGGAGAGCAGGTCGCGCAGGTCCGCCAGAACCCGCCAGGCCTCGCCCGAGAGGCGGGTGCGCAGGGTCGCGGCATTGCCCCGCGCCGCGAGGATGTGGGAGCGGGCCGAGCCCCGGGCGTCGCGGCCGGCCAGCGCTTCCTGCGCGAGCGCCGCGGTCGGCAGGTCGGGCGCGCTCACGGCCCCCCACTCGTCGAGGATCGTGCGGATGCGCAGGGCGGTCGGGGCCTGCACGTCGCCGGTGATGTCGGTGACGACGGCCTCCCCGACGCTGCCGAGATGGGCGCGCACGAGGCGGATCACGGCCTCGGCCCGCTCGGTGTAGCGGCCGAACCAGAACAGGGTGTCGGCCGCCCGCGACGGCAGGTGCCCGTCGATCCGGCGCACCCGGGGCGGCCCCTGGACGGCGAGCGCCGGGGCGTCGACCGGCGTGTCGGACAGGATCCAGACGTCGGCCGACTTGATGCCTAGGCGCATCTCGATCGGGTCGACGTCCGGCCGCTCGGAGATGCGGCAGAAGCCCCCGGGCAGCACGCGCCAGCCCCCCGGCGTGCGGGCGGCGAAGACCCGGAGCGCGAAGGGGCGCGGCACGAAGCGCAGGCCCGTATCCGTGCGCTCCCAGCCCGGCATGGTCGAGAGCGGCGCGGATTCCTGGCCGACATAGTCGAAGGGCCGGTCGCGCAACGCCGCCACCACCCGCTCCCGCTCGGCCGCGAGCGCGTGCGGCCCCAGGATCGCGTCGCGCCCGACGCCCCGCTGGGGCGTGGCCGCGGGGCGCAGGGTGAGGGTGTCGAGATGGCCGCGCACGTGGGCCAGTCCCTCCGGCTCCCCGCACCACCAGGTGCGCGGGCTCTCGAGCCGCAGGCCCTCGCCGAGGAGGTGGCGGGCGAGCCCGGGCAGGTAGGCGGCGAGCGCGCCGGATTCGACCACGCCGGAGCCCGGCATGTTGGCCATCACGAGGCTGCCGTTGCGCAGGGCCTCGATCACGCCCGGGATGCCGAGGCGCGAGGCCGGGTTCAGCTCCAGCGGGTCGAGATAATCCGCATCGATCCGGCGCCAGAGCGCGTCGGCCCGCTTCAGGCCCGAGACGGTGCGCACGTGCAGCCGTCCGTCCTGCATCACGAGGTCGTCGCCCTCGACGAGCATCAGGCCGAGATAGCGGGCGAGCGCCGCCTGCTCGACATAGGTCGAGCTGAACGGCCCTGAGGTGAGGAGGCAGATGCGCGGGTCGGCCCGCTCCGCGCCCGCCGCCAATCCCTCGCGGAAGGCCTGGTAGAAGCCCGGCAGGCGCTCGACGTGGAGATCCTGGTAGAGGTCCGGGAAGCTGCGGGCCAGCACCATCCGGTTCTCCAGCGCGTAGCCGAGGCCGGAGGGGGCCTGCGTGCGGTCGGCGAGCACCCGCCAGCGCCCGTCCGGCCCGCGCCCGATATCGGCCGCGTAGAGCTTGAGGTAGCGCCCCCCCGGCGGGTCGACCCCGTGGAGCGGGCGCAGGAATTCGGGGCTGCCCGCCACCAGGGCGGCGGGCAGGAGACCGTCCGCGACGAGGCGGCCCGGCCCGTAGACGTCGGCGAGGATCGCCTCCATCAGCTCGGCGCGCTGCACGATCCCGTCGCTGAGGGCGCGCCACTCCGCGGCCTCGATCACCAGGGGGAGCGAGCCGAGGGGCCAGGCGTGCTCGCGCTGGTCGCCGTAGATGCGGAAGGAGATGCCCGCGTCCCGGATATGCCGCTCGGCCGAGACGAAGCGGGCCATGATCTCGGCCTCCGCCAGTCCGCCGAGCCGTTCGAGGAAGCGCGGCCAAGCTCCGCGGACGCGGCCGTCCTCGCCCATGAACTCGTCCGGCAGCCCGGCCCGGGGCCGGTAGGAGCCCGTCCAGCGGGCGAGCCGCTCGGGCTGCCCCTCCCAGTCCTGGCTGCCGGCGGGGCTCATCGCGGGCCGGGCGTCCGCAGGTCGAGGGTCAGGGGAAATTCGGGATTGGTCTCCTCGCGCGGCATCTCGACCCGCCCCGGCGTGTGGCCGTGCGGCTGGAAGCGGGCGAGGCGCCGCCCTTCCGCCTCGTAGGTGTTGACCGGGTAGGTCTCGTAGTTGCGGCCGCCCGGATGCGCCACGTGGTAGCGGCAGCCGCCGAGCGAGCGCCCGCTCCAGGCATCGAGGATGTCGATGGTCAGCGGCGAGTGGGCGGGGATGATCGGGTGGAGCGAGGAGGCCGGCTGCCACGCCTTGAAGCGCAGGCCCGCCACGGCCTCGCCGGCCGTGCCGGTGCCGGTCATGGGCAGGCGCCGCCCGTTGCAGGCGATGACGTGGCGGCCGGGCACGAAGCCCTCGACCTTGACCTGCAGGCGTTCGACGGAGCTGTCCACGTAGCGCACCGTGCCACCGATCGCCCCTTCCTCGCCCAGCACGTGCCAGGGCTCCAGCGCCTGCCGCAGCTCGAGATGCACGCCCCCCTGCTCGATCCGGCCGAAGACGGGGAAGCGGAACGCGCGCTGCGCCTCGAAGGCGCGCGGGTCGAACTCGTAGCCGGCCCGCGCCAGGTCTTCCAGCACGGTGAGGAAATCCGCCCAGAGGAAATGGGGCAGCATGAAGCGATCGTGCAGCGTCGTGCCCCAGCGGACACAGCCGCCCTCCTGCGGCTCCCGCCAGAGCCAGGCCACGAGGGCGCGCAGGAGCAGTTGCTGCGCGAGGCTCATGCGCGCGTCCGGCGGCATCTCGAAGCCGCGGAACTCGAGGAGCCCGAGGCGGCCCGTCGGCCCGTCCGGCGAGTAGAGCTTGTCGATGCAGATCTCGGCCCGGTGGGTGTTGCCGGTGACGTCCACCAGGATGTTGCGGAAGATCCGGTCGACGAGCCAGCGCGGGATGTTCGGCGCGTCGGGCGGCGGCACCTGCGCCAGCGCGATCTCGAGCTCGTAGAGGCCGTCGTGGCGCGCCTCGTCCATGCGGGGCGCCTGGCTCGTCGGGCCGATATAGAGGCCCGAGAACAGGTAGGAGAGCGACGGGTGGCGCTGCCAGTAGAGCACGAGGCTCTTCAGGAGGTCGGGGCGCCGCAGGAACGGGGAATCGTCGGGCGTGGCGCCGCCCATCACCACGTGGTTGCCGCCGCCCGTGCCGGTATGGCGCCCGTCGATCATGAACTTCTCGGCGCCGAGCCGCGTCTGCCGGGCGTCGGCGTAGAGGTCCTGGGTGATCCGCACCGCCTCGCGCCAGGTCGCGGCCGGGTGCACGTTCACCTCGATCACGCCGGGATCGGGCGTGACCTTGATGACGTTGAGGCGCGGATCGTAGGGCGGCTCGTAGCCCTCGATGTGGACGGGCTGCCCGAGCTCGGCGGCGGCCGCCTCGATCAGGCCGACGAGCTCGACATACTCGTCGACCCGCTGCAGCGGGGGCATGAACACGCACAGGAGCCCGTCGCGCGGCTCGACCGCGAGCGCCGTGCGCACCGCCACTCCGGTGATGCCCGAGCCGTTGATGGTCCGCTCGCCCGGATGCCCCTCCGGCAGGGCCTCCCGCGCCTCCAGCGGATCCTGGGGCTGGTAATAGGGATAGTGCTCGGGCGGCACGTGCGGCAGCGTGGCGAGGGGCAGCCGGAAGCCGAGGGGCGAATCCCCCGGCGTCAGGAAGGCGTGGCCGCGCCGGAAGTCCCAGCCTTCCGAGATCCAGCGGCGGTCCGCGTCGCCCCGCTCGCCGCTGGGCAGGCTCGCGAGCGGCAGGACGTAGCCGGCCGGGGTCACGACCCCCCGCTCGAAGACCCGCTTCATGCGGGCATTCGCCTCCGCGAAGGCGATCTTCGGATCGCTCGTCGTGACATTGACGGGCAGCTCCGCCTCGCGCTCCGCCCAGTATTGCGGGTCCTCGTAGGCCGGAAGCACGAAGGATTCGAGCCCGAGCCGCCGGGCGATGCCCGCGATCAGGGCCTGCGCGCCGGCCGCGTCGGCCTGGCGCGGTCCGTCCTCTGCGGCGATCAGGCAGGCCTCGCGCCAGATCGGCACACCGTCCCGGCGCCAGTAGAGGGCGAAGGCCCAGCGCGGCAGGCTCTCGCCCGGATACCACTTGCCCTGGCCGTAATGGAGCATGCCGCCCGGGCCGAAGCGGTCGCGCAGGCGCCGGATCAGCGCGTCGGCGAGCCCGCGCTTGGTCGGGCCGATCGCGGCGGCGTTCCACTCGGGCGATTCGTAATCGTCGATCGACACGAAGGTGGGCTCGCCGCCCATGGTCAGGCGCACGTCCTGCGCGGCGAGGTCGGCCTCGATCCGGTCGCCGAGCGCGTCCATCGCGGCCCAGACCGCGTCCGAGAAGGGCCTGGTGATGCGCGGCGCCTCGGCCACGCGGGTCACCGTCATCTCGAAGCCGAACGCGACCTCGGCGGGCTCGGCCATGCCGGAGATCGGGGCGGCGGATCGGTAATGGGGCGTCGCCGCGAGCGGGATATGACCCTCGCCGCAGATGAGGCCGGAGGTCGCGTCGAGGCCGATCCAGCCCGCGCCCGGCAGGTAGACCTCCGCCCAGGCGTGGAGATCGGTGAAGTCGCTCTTGGTGCCCTCCGGCCCGTCGACCGCCGTGGTGTCGGGCACGAGCTGGATCAGGTAGCCCGAGACGAAGCGGGCGGCCATGCCGACCCGGCGCAGCACCTGAACGAGGAGCCAGGCCGAGTCGCGGCAGGACCCGCTCCCGAGCCGCAGCGTCTCGGCCGGATCCTGCACGCCCGGCTCCATCCGCACGCCGTAGGCGATCTCGGAGCGGACGAGGCCGTTGAGCGCCACGAGGAACGGCACCGTGCCGGTCTCCTCCGGCAGGCGCTCCAGGAAGGCGTCCAGCTCCGGTCCGCGCGCGTCGTCGAGGGCGAGGTAGGGAGCGAGCTCAGCCGTGAGGTCCTCGGCGTAGGCGAAGGGCCGGCTCTGGGCGTAATCCTCCACGAAGAAGTCGAACGGGTTGATCACCGACAGGTCGGCCGTCAGGTCGACCTCGACCTTCAGCTCGGTGGTCTTCTCCGGGAAGACGAGCCGGGCGAGCCAGTTGCCGTTCGGATCCTGCTGCCAGTTCACGAAATGGTTTTCCGGCGTGACCTTCAGGGCGTAGGCCGGGACCCGCGTCCGGGTATGGGGCGCCGGCCGCAGCCGGATGACCTGCGGCCCGAGCGCGATCGGACGGTCGTAGCGGTAATGCGTGACGTGGTGCAGGGCGGCTTTGATCGACACGGGGACTCCCGTCTGTGCGGACGCGCGGGGCCGGGCCCGGCCGGCGTCGCCTTGTGGGACACTACCGCATCTTGGCCGACGCGGCAGGCTCGGTGCGCCGTGCCGCCGTCACGCCCGGGTGAGCGCGAGCGGGTCGGCGCCGGCACGGGGAAGCAAGTTCCATGCGATGCCGGCCGGCCTGCGCCCCGAACGGGCCGGAGGCGCGCGGAACTTTGACGGGCCGCCGCCCTTGACGCTCCGAGACGAAACCCGCGCGCGGTCGCGCGCGGGGCCCGGACCCGCGTCATGAAAATCTTCCAGTGCCAGGCCTGCGACCAGCCCGTGAGCTTCGAGAGCACGGGATGCGAGAGCTGCGAGCGGCGTCTCGGCTATGTCTGCGACGCGCACGAGGTCTCGGCCCTCGAGCCCTCCGGCCCGTCCCGCCACCCGCAAATGGAAGGCGCCCCGATCTTCCACGCCTACGCGCAGCCGGGCCGCAAGTATCGCTTCTGCGCCAACTCGGCCTACGGGGCCTGCAACTGGCTGGTTCCGGAGGATTCACCCGAGATCTTCTGCACGGCCTGCCGCCACAACCGGGTGGTGCCCGACCTCTCGGTGCCCTGGAACCTGACGCGCTGGCGCCAGATCGAGGCGGCCAAGCACCGGCTGTTCTACTCGCTCCTGCGTCTCGACCTGCCGCTGCCGACGCGGGCCGAGGATCCGGCCGGCCTCGCCTTCGACTTCCTGGTCGACCCGGCCGAGAGCTTCCTGATCGGGCCGCCGGTGCTGACCGGGCATCTCGACGGCCTGATCACCCTCAACATCGCGGAGGCCGACGACGTCGAGCGCGAGCGGCGCCGGATGCTGTTCGGCGAGTATTACCGCACCCTCCTCGGGCATTTCCGCCACGAGGTCGGGCATTACTTCTGGAACGTGCTGGTGCGCGGCGGCCCGAGCCTGCTCGCCTTCCGGGCCCTGTTCGGCGACGAGAGCCGGGATTACGGCGCCGCCCTCCAGCGCCACTACGCCGACGGCGCGCCGGGGAATTGGGAGGAATCCTACGTCTCGGCCTACGCGACGAGCCACCCGTGGGAGGATTTCGCCGAGACCTGGGCGCATTACCTGCACATGGTCGACACGATCGAGACGGCGAGCACCTTCGAGCTGCACGTGCGCCCGCGCCTGCGGCACGGGCCCGACGCGCCGGTGATCATCGACTTCGATCCCCACCGCACTCCGGACCTCGACCGCCTGGTCGAGGCGTGGCTGCCGCTCACCTACGCCGTGAACTCCCTGTCCCGCAGCATGGGCCAGCCGGCGCTCTACCCGTTCAAGCTGACGCCCGCGGTCATCGCCAAGCTCGCCTTCGTGCACGAGCGCATCTATGCCGTGCGGGAGAGCGGCGGCGCGATCGAGCCGGACGCCGACATCCTGCGGGCGGTGATCACCGGCCTGCGCAACCGGGTGGCGGCACCGAACGTGTGATCACCCGCCCGCACGGGCCGCGTCCCGCGGTGCCGCGAGCCGGGTGCCGCGACTAGGCTCCCGCGCAGGGCGAGGCCGCAGGTGCCCGCGCGCCATGCGCGGCGCGGCCAGGCCGCATGTTCCGCCCGGCCTTCACGCCCGGAGCCGCTTCGCCTAGAGCGCGTTGTCTCGGCAATCTGCCGCCGTGGCGCATGTCGGCACGATGATTCCGACCATGCGGGCCGCCTCCGTCGGCCCGGACCCCGACATTCGGCCTCGCGGCCGGCGGCGCGGATGCTGCCGGCCTCGACCGGGAAAAGGACCGGAGGATGAAGCCGACCGACGAGATCAGTTTCGAGCAGATCCGGGAGCGCGCCTACGAACTCTGGGAACGCAACCATCGACCCAAGGGCTTCGAGATCGAGTTCTGGCTCCTGGCCGAGCGCGAGCTCAAGCGCGAGCGTGACCGCAAGGCCTCCGGCACCAAGCCGGACGAGCCCGAATAGGCCGGCCGCGCACCCCGTCGCATCGGGGCGCTTCGCGACCCGATGCCGGCACGAACCTCGCGGACGCGAGACGACGATCCGGGGAGCGGCGTCCCGTGCGCGGCATCCGCGGGCATCCCAACGGAACGGGCGGTACGAGAGCGCGCGCGAGCCCGCGCGCGTGGAGGAATGCCCTGAGGGATATGGCGCAAGTGCCTCTGCCGCCGCTGGAAAAGCGTCCCCGGCCATCTCGCTGATCGTCACCAGGAAGACCTGGTGGAGCTGAGGGGATTCGAACCCCTGACCTCCGCAGTGCGATTGCGGCGCTCTCCCATCTGAGCTACAGCCCCGTCGAGGCGCCGGCCTTGTAGGCTTTGGCCGAAAAGTCTTCTGGATCAACCTGTTACGCTCTCTAGCTAGCCGGTCTGGTGTGAGAGTGCAAGCGTCCTGTTGGGGCCGATTGGGGGCCGATTTGGGCGACTCAGCCTGCCTTGTTGTGACACCAGTGTGACAAGGCTGGGCCCACGCCGTGCTCGCTCGTGATGCCATCGTGCTACTCGCGAACAGGGCGATGGCGCTGCTCGGAGGGTTGAGAGAAGGGCTGGCTGATCGGGGCGGTGAGTGGCATGACTTCCAGGATGACGCTTTCTGCGAGCCACCCCTTCAGCGTCCTCGTCAGCCCCTGCGGCAGCAGCGACGGTGGACACGTCTACATCTGGACCATCATCGAGAATGGCCAGCCGATGGCTCACTCTCCGGTCACGCACCCGAGTTTCGAAGAGGCCTGTCGGGCAGCCAAGGCCAAGCTCGAAACCTGATTGGCCGATTGGCAGCGGGATCGCTGAGGCCGCCCCCACCTCGGATGGACAGAGCATCACGGAGCCTTCGGCGATGCGGCTTAGGCCTCACCGGCTGTGACGCACGAGACCCGCAAAGCTTGATGCCGCGATCACACAGCCGAGCCCGAGCAGGCAGAAGAACCCTAGGAGCTGCGCTGGTCGACCTCGGGCGAGAAGCGCTGCTGCTGTCACGAGAGCCAGACATAGGCCGGTGAGAACGCTCATGCGATGCCCTCCTCAGCGTGCGAGAGGGGACAAGTTAAAGCGTAGCCGTATGGCGGCAAACTGCTTAGGTTAAAGAATCGGAAATCGGCGGTCGGCTGAGGCTCCAGGGCGCCCAGAGGGGCAGTTTTGGGAATGGCACGGCTGGCCCCAAGTTTGGCAGTAAGCCATCGCCCTCAGGAGGATGTTGCGATGTCAGCCCCAGCCCAGCACCTCTCCGAGTTTGAGGAAACAGTGTCGACGCTCGCCAAGGCGGCAGCTCACGATGAGCGGCTGGCGTCCGACTATGCTCGGCTCGGCGCCTATATGGCGGGAGAGGCGCGAACCTCAGCGGCCGAGCTGTTCGAGAGCTTGAGCCGCTATCACGCCATCCGAGCCTTGGAAGAGCGGGGTCAGTTGGGAGCGGCGGTCTACGCCCAGCACGGGGTGGTCGACGATCCCGAGGAGCCCGAGGTTTGACAGGTCGGCTGCCTGTTGGGTGCTCTGAGGCTTGTCCGTGCAGGGCCGGCATATGTTCAACCGACCGAAGCGGCTCGGCCGTCTCGGCTCGATCCTGATCCGCCTTTTCTGATCGGCATTCTCATTGCCGTCCTGCGATCCGTCTGATCCCTGCCAAGGTTTCCTGCACGTCAGTGCGCCTGAAGCACAGGGTGCCGTGACCCTCGTGGCCCTGAGGGAAGGGCCTTGACGCATCCCGGTTGGTTGAACGTGGGAATACGGTCGCCCTGCCTGATACCGAAGGAGAGTCCACACTCTGCTTGTACGATTCCAGACGATTCGGATCCTTTATCGCGCCAGACCGGCCGATTAACGATCCGTTAAGCTGATCCACCTTGTACTGCGTCGTAGAGCGAACCCTATACGCTCCTCAATGAATGGATCAAAGCAATGTCCCGGTACTTCTTTGACTTCCACGCCCTCACTCTCTCGATCCGTGATGAGGAAGGGACAGAGTGCGCGAACCCCAGGGCCGTCTCATCGGAGGCGATGCGAGCCCTGTGTCAGATCGCCGGGGATCGGCCGGACAGGTACATGGGACAGACGCTGAACGTCGTCGTCCGAGACGCTGACGACCACACGGTGTTCACCGCCTCCCTGAATCTCGCCTCAGCATGGTTCGCCGAGCAGGAAAAGTCACAAGCAGCTTGAGAGCCCCCTCACCACCTTCCACTTCCACGATCTGAGACACGAGGCCGTCAGCCGGTTCTTCGAGCTCGGCCTGACCGTCCCAGAGGTCGCCCTCATCAGTGGGCATCGTGATCCGAGAATGTTCTTCCGGTACACTCACCCAAGAGCTCACATCATCGCCGCTAAACTCGCAGGTCTTGAGACCGCTTACTATCGGCAACCATGACTATCGTCGGCGTGCCTTCTGGCCACCCTTGATGACCGGAAAGTGCTCCCGTATGCGGACTCGCTTCGACTGCCATGGCATGCGGCGCCACTACGGCGCCCCTCACGTTCCTGACCACTGATATCAGATCTCGATGAGTCGGGCTCACCGCGGCCTGACTCTACGAAGGCATGACGGCGGGCGTCCGCCAGACCTCAGTTAGCCCGACCTGGGGTCGGGATTAGTGTGATTTCGTACAAGAGGATCACTACCGACGTAATCGAAGTCGCCCTGAAGAGAAGATCGGGCTCGCCTGCTCCGCTCCAGCTAGGCGTGATCGGATTGCACTACAAGGAACAGATCGACCAAGACATCGGGCGAAACTCAGGCCTCCGGCTGGTGGATGCCCAGACGATGACAGTGGTGAGGACGTCTCGGAGCCCGTGGTTCCGTGTGCCCGTGAATCCCCGCAGTGACGGCGGGCATAGTCGTCTGCACGAGGCAGACCCGAAGCCTAGAACCAACCCGATGGTGGCGAGAAGCACGGGACCTGACTCTCATAACGTCGATCTCAGGAGTATCGTCTCCATCGACTCGGCGCCGCACGCACGGATGCTTCTTCCCTCGACGAGGGCATCTCCTAATAAATTATGCTAGGAAAGGCCCTTAATATTAAGGCCTGCGCAGGGATGCCATCACCATCTCCCAACAACAAATACATTTGCGCCCCTTCCATATCGCTAAAATTTCGGCTGTGTACCATAGTAACGTAATTATCCAGAAGTTACTTCGTAAGATCGGATATTGTTCGTACACATTCCCTGCACAAGTTCGTTATATCAAGGCGCATAGCCCACAACAGGCGTTTAGTACAACATTTCTATCGGTTTATATCGTGCTATAAGTCAATAATCTCGCGCAGATTATGGTGATTGTTCACCAAATTTCCGTGACTCAGCCGGCGCTGCGGTGAACACAATACTTTCATGTATAAATAATCGATTTCGACACAAAATCTAGATTGTTCAAGAAGCGGACAAAATGTCCGGTAATATAGCGTGTTCGTGGCGGCGGGCCTTCTGGGTTGACATGCCGAAATCGGCGCCCTAAAAAGGTGCATCGGCGGGCCAGCCACCCATCGACCAGCGCCTTCGACCCGCACGGGTCAAAGGCGCCGGCCGTGACCTGTTCGCAGGGTTGATGTGAGCATTGGCGAGTACAATGTTGTCGCACTGGCTGTAAGAAGTAAAACAGGCGAGCGGAATACATCTCTAGCTCTCGCTGCAAAACAACATTGATGCCTGAGCCAAATTAATCAATTTGGACTTATGGCAAAGGTGTGCTGATTTTGATCGAACAGCGAGATTGCTAGCCAAATCGCGTCACAACTGTATGAACGTCGCCGCGCGCCGCCCCCCCCCTTTTGCCTGGGGCAATGCGGACCGTCGAGGCGTAGGACTACGGCCTGTTAGCTCTTGAGCCAGTCCAGAGCGGCTGCGAGCGAGAGAACGCCCATGAAGCTTGAAGCTGTCTTCTCGTAGCGGGTTGCGATGGC
>NZ_JBAWTG010000111.1:0-14887 GCF_037106235.1 Methylobacterium nigriterrae
GACGGACCTCGGCGGTTTCGTGGAAGCGGCCAAGCAACGCTACTGGGACCGCGAGGCGAAGGTCCGCACGCTCGCTTGAGGGTGGTGATCGGCAGCCGACCCATAGCAGCCGGTCATTCGAGTTTGTCTCCGAGCCGGAAGGACTTCATCAACGAACGTCCGCTTCGGTTAGACTGTTGCGAGCGGAATGTTTGGCAGGCGCGAACCGGAACGACTGATTTTGGCCGAGAGCGGCCCGTCCGCTTCTGGATAGAAAAACCAGAAAAAGCGGACGTCGCCGTCGTGCTCGCTCACGACCTCAAGCAGACCCTCACGATGTCCGCTACGTGGCAGTCCGGCTTGCCGGTCTGCTATGGTCGGGTCGATTGAGAAAGTTCGTTTTGGATGGTCTCGGTGAAGATCCAAAACAGACCGATGGCGATGGTTAGCCAGGATCATACCCAAACCTACCGGCCGGATCGGCTGCTCCGGGTGGTTTTCGGACCGTCGTCAAACGAGACAGCGGAGGGCAACGGAGCCGAGGGCATAGATGCCGAACAGGATCAAGGTCACGCCCGAGAGAAGCGATACCGTCCTTGCGAAACCCGGCGGAAGACGCCTCCCGGCGAAGGCCACCCCACCGCTGAGGACCACCCACCAAAGCATCGATCCGAGGAAGACGCCGAGCGTCACGACGAGAGCTGACGCCCATCCGGACGTCTCGGCCAAGCCAAGGCCTGCGAACATGGCGGCGAAGGCGATGATTGTCGCCGGGTTGACGATGGTGAGCGCGAAGGTCGCGGCGATGGTCCCGAGAAGGTCGCGGCGTCCGACCGAAGCGGCCCGATCGGCTGGACGCGCACGCAACCCCTGCACACCAAGCCAGAGCATGAACAAACCACCGAGCACGCGCATCGGCGCATCGATCAACGACAGCGCCGCTGAGAAGGCCGCGAAACCGAACGCGGCGAGGGCAGCGTAGAGAGCATCGGCGGCCCCTGTGCCGAGACCTCCGGCAACGCCCGCGGCAAAGCCACGCTCCAGGGTCCGGTTAATGCAGAGCGCTCCGATCGGGCCGACAGGAGCTGCCACCGCTAATCCGAGGACGAGGCTCTTGGCGAACAGCGTAACATCCATCAGCCCAGCTCCTGCTCCGGTGCGAAGCCACCCGGAATACCCAATCGCGCCGGCTGGATCGGTTGCTTCGGGTGGGGAGCGGACCGTCCGCTTACCCACGATCAGATCCGGGTCGGCAAGAGCTTCGATCCCCCGGCAGTCGCTTACCCGTCCGTGTCCGCAGGCATCGAGAGAGCGTTGCAACTCGCGACGTAGAGCGACAAGCTGAGCGATACGACGGTCGATGTCCTCGACGTGGCGGCGAGCGATACCGTCCACCTCGGCGCAGGGGCGGTCGCCGCTCGCGCCAGTCCAGACATGGGCGGCAGAACATACGCGTGGTCCGACCTACAGGCTCGATCGACACGCCGACCTGCGCGAGCCACGCGCGAGGGCGTAAGCATGAGCGCGGTTTTTTGATCAGAAGCGCGGCGGATTTGTCTGGGCGCGCGACGCTGGGCTGAAGAAGCGCGGAGGGCTATAGCGGTCATGATCGCCCCAAGGACCACTTCGATCTTAAGGCTCTCGCCTTCCGGAGGATGGCTAGCGTACGTTCCCGCCCTCAGATCGACCTGCATATTTGACCGATCGGCTGCAGCAAATAGTTCTTTCGGCGCGCCCTAAGATACAGTTCAAGCAATGGAGACATGAATTCGACAATCAGATTCACCGTTTGATCTCGTTAGTAGGGTGCTATGCACAGCTCGACCAAATCGCCGGCCGACAGCGGACAGGCTGGGGGGACGGACCCGATCGCCGTGTCTGCTACGAAGCTCGCCAGCGCCGACATCAACAACCTCATGCAGGCACTCGAGATTGATGTCATTGCGCTCACCGAGATGCTGATTCCATCAGGCTATCGAGCCGAGATGGGGACGATCGACGCGCCCGCGATCCATTACACAATCAGTGGCAGGGGACGAATTTCGATCGGCAACAGGCCTTCGATGCCGCTTGAACCCCATTTGCTCATCATCAAGCCTCCGAATACCCCGTTCGCGATCGAGGTCGACGGAGCCAGCGGCCCGAAGACGCTAATCTCCCGCGATTGCTGGAAGCGGCACGACGGAGTGTTGCGCATCGGAATGCCGATTGAGCAGCCCGAGGTCATCCAAATCTGCGGCTTCTTCAACGCATCCTTCGGACAATCCGTCGGATTATTTCGCGAATTGCGTGAGCCCGTGGTCGAAAAATTTGAGCCGACGGACAAGATCGACCTGAAGCTTCGCGAAGCGATCGACGAACTTTGCGCGCAGGAAATCGCCATGGGCGCCATGACGGCCTCCCTGCTTAAGCAGGTCATCGTCGCCCTGGTGAGGCGATCTATGAAGTCCTCCCGCGGCTGGACTGAACGGTTTTCGATTCTCGCGGACCGGCAGATCACGCGTGCATTCGCCGACATGGTGGCACGTCCGGGGGCCGCCCATACAGTTCGGAGCCTGGCGCACAGCGCGGGTCTGAGTCGGTCGGCATTCATGGCGCGGTTCTCGGAGATCTTCGGCCGTTCGCCGATGGCCACCCTTCGCGACCTCAGGATGCGGCAGGCCGCGCTTGATCTCACGACGACGTCGGCTCCAGTCGACCTTGTGGCCTACAACGCCGGCTACGAAAGTCGGTCAAGCTTCGTGCGAGCATTCCGCAAAGCCTACAACGTTGATCCTAGCGAGTACCGGCAGCGCGTGAAGAATGGTGAGGGTGAGAAGGGTGCTTGAGCTAGATACCGCACTTCGAGGCATCTCTCGCCAGACGTGCGATTCAAAAAGGGCAGTCGCTGGCGACATCCGCTCATCTGGTGAAACTGTTCGTCAGGATTTCAGCGTTGGCTGAACTCTCTGCCTGGCTGAAGAAAAAACTGGAAGCAGCAAAGGCCGAAGGCAAGCCGCGTGAGCTCGTGCACGCCCGAGGCTGCGACCCAATCGAGCTCTTGCCGGTCCTCAGCCGGCTTCGTGAACAGTTGGCGCAGTAATCCGGCGCTGGCCGGTTCTGGAGTCCAGAATGCGTGTCCGCTCGTCCAGGGACGCCTGAAGCGGGTTTCATCGCGCCAGCACCGGTGGCAACGTGCCTTTCAGATGTAGCGCTTCTGCGCGCAGCGTGATGCGGCATCGACATCATACGTGCTCAGTAGCGGCAGGAATAGTCGACAGAGAACATCCAATGGAGCTCGACCAGGTTCAGTAGTTTCTGGCGGTCGCAAGCACGCTGAAATTCATGCGCGCTTCCTATCTTCGCTCGTCTGCGAAGGAACTCGCAAGATGACGAGCTATCACACAGGCAGATGGACAATGAAGGCAGTCATTGTGACGGACCAGGCTGAGGGAACGGCCGGGATGAAGCTGGTGGAGCGGCCCGAGCCACAGGCAGCGATAAATGACGTCGTCGTTCAGGTTCATGCGTCGGGATTCGTCCCGACCGAGATGGAGTGGCCCTCGACTTGGACCGATCGCCGCGACCGTGACCGAACACCGTCGATCCCCGGCCACGAGCTGGCCGGAGTGGTCACCGCTCTCGGCTACGGCACAACGGGGCTCGCGGTAGGACAGCGAGTGGTCGGCCTCGCCGACTGGTATCGCGATGGTACCCTGGCCGAGTATATCGCCATCGAGGCACGTAACCTCGCGCCGTTGCCAGGCGACGTCGATTTCACGGTGGGCGCGAGCCTGCCGATCTCCGGCCTCACCGCGTGGCAGGGACTGTTCCAGCACGGCCGCCTTCAGGCGGGACAGAGCGTCCTCGCGCACGGCGCGGCAGGCGCAGTCGGGACGATGGTGACGCAACTCGCGCGCGAGGCCGGTGCGTATGTCATCGGCACCGGACGCGCTGCCGACCGTCAGAAAGTGCTCGACTTCGGCGCGCAGGAGTTCGTCGACCTCGACAACGACACGCTGGAAGACGTCGGCGGCGTCGATCTGGTGTTCGATGTCATCGGTGGCGATATCCAGAAGCGGTCCGCCGGCCTGATTCGAGCTGGAGGAACACTGGTGTCCATCGTCGGTCCGGCCGAGGCGCGCCCCGCCGACGGCTTGGCGGTCGACTTTGTTGTCGAGTCCGACCGTGCCCAGCTGAGCGAGATCGTCCGGCGGGTGCGGGACGGGCGACTGCGGACAAACATTGGCAACGTCTCGACCCTCGACGATGCCGTCGCTGCCTTAAACCCGCCCGAGCGACGCAGGGGCAAGACGATCATCCGCGTTTGTCCGTAAGCGACAATCGCCCATCTATGCACGCGGCCGGCCGGCGTTGTCCGGCTTGTCCGGCTGCGTCCTGTCGGACGCGCCGCGGGGGCCACCTTGGAAGCGACCCATCGCCCCTGGCATGAGATGTCGAACGGGCTCCATCCCTGCAGCACCTCCAGCAAAGAGGGCGAAAACGCTCTCATACCTCAACCTATTCTTTCAACCGCAGGACTAACCATGACGAACGGAATGATCATGAGCAATGCCGTCATCGAGTGTATCCTGAGCCGAACTGCCGCCAAGTACTACGACCCTTCCGCCGCCCTGAGCGACGACCAAATCCGCGAGCTGGTGCGAATGGGCACGACCGCGCCGACATCCTTCCACTTGCAGAACTGGCGCTTCATCGCCGTACGCACGCCTGAAGCCAAGGCTCGGCTAGGTCCGATCGCCTGGAATCAGGCCGCGATCACCGAAGCAGCCGTTACCTTCATCGTTTGCGGTCAGTTAGCCGACTCCAGCGTAATACCAGAGCGCCTGGCCCCAGTGGTGGAAGCTGGCATCATGCCGGCAAGGATGGTGCCGGAATGGGAAACCCCAGCACGCGGTCTGTATCAGGATTTCCCACGACGCCAGCGCGATGAAGCAGTACGCACCGCCACCTTCGGCGCGGCGGCGATGATCTATGTGGCCCGCTCATGGGGCCTCGGTTCGACGCCAATGATCGGTTTCGATGCCGACGCGGTGCACCGCGAGTTCGGACTGGCCGAGAACGAAGTTCCGGTGATGCTTTTGTCCATAGGGCCAGAGCGTCCGGGCAACTGGCCGCAGAAGCCCCGCCGACCGGTGGCCGATGTACTGCAGCTCGTCTAATTGGAGCTAAACCAGTTACTTAGGGAGATTAAATGATGACCAGAACTGCAGCTCTGAATCCGGAACAGGTGCCGGCCGCTTCGAGGCCGACTCTCGATGCGTTCACTAAGAACATCGGGTTCACCCCAAATATGATGGCCACCTTCGCGCAGAGCCCGATCGCATTCAACGCGTGGGCTACCTTGCTCGGCTCTTTGAGCAAGGCGCTCGACGTGAAAACGCGTGACAGCATCGGCCTTGCTGTTTCCGAAGTGAATGGGTGCAACTACTGCCTGACGGTTCACAGCTTTACGGCCGAGCATATGGCCAAGCTGCCGGCCAATGAAATCATTCTTGCACGGAAGGGGCATGCCAGTGATCCGAAGCGCGACGCTGCCCTTCAATTTGCGCGCAAAGTCATCGAGACCCGTGGCAAGGTCAGTGACGCCGAGGTGAAAGCCGTCCGCGATGCCGGCTACACGGATGCGAACGTCATGGAAATCGTCGCGCTAGTGGCCATGTACTCCCTGACGAACTTCTTCAATAACGTGTTCGATCCTGAGCAGGACTTTCCCGCCGTTACACCGGCTGGATCGATCTGAACTCTAGCCGGTCAGATAGACAATCTCCGAAGGTGAGAACTTTCATGTGGTGCGAGTATGTCGCGAAAGCGTGGGTGCCCGGATTCCTAGGAGCACGTCTGAGCTTTCGTACGCGCCGGCAAGGATCGCCAGCGCCATCCGTTTCTCGACTCTGCACTATTCGTCACCGGAGAGATTCTGCACGTCGGTGGTGGGCAAAGGGCTGGCCGCTGCGATGCGCCATCACTTAGGAGGGAGAAAATGACGCTCAACCATCCAATTTTCGCGCGTTGGCCGGCGCAGTACTCCGATCGACTCCAGCTTTTTTCCCTCCCGACGCCTAACGGCGTGAAGGTCGGCATCATGCTGGAGGAGACGGGCCTCGCCTATGAGCCGCATCGGATCGACATCATGGCGGACGAAAACCACGACCCGGCCTTTCTCGCGCTCAACCCCAACGGCAAGATTCCCGCCATCTACGATCCCGATGGGCCGAGCGGCAAGCCGCTCGCGCTGTTCGAATCGGGCGCGATCCTCCTCTATCTCGCTGACAAGACGGGACAGTTTATCTCGGCCGATCCGGACACCCGCTACGAAACGATCCAGTGGGTGATGTGGCAGATGGGCAGTGTCGGGCCGATATTCGGTCAGGTCGGCTTCTTCAACAAATTCGCCGGCAAGGCGTATGAGGACAAGCGCCCGCGCGACCGCTACGCAACGGAATCTGCGCGACTGCTCGGTGTCCTCGACGAACGGCTCACGGGCCGCGACTGGGTGATGGGCGCCGACTATAGCATCGCCGATATTTCCCTGCTCGGCTGGGTGCGCAACCTGATCGGCTTTTACGAAGCCCGCGACCTCGTCGGCTTCGACCGTTTTCTTCATGTGCAGGCGTGGCTCGACAGTGGCCTAGCGCGTCCGGCAGTGCAGCGCGGGCTAGAAGTGACAGCGAGCTAGAGGCGGTCTGCAAACAACGAAGCGATGGCATCTATGATTGAAATTGCTGCCGACATGCATGCGTTCATCAAGCAGGCGATACTGTCGTTCGTTGTGACAATCAACGAGAACGGGACACCCAATCTCCCCCCGAAAGCGTCTTTAACAGACAAGAACGGTATCATATATTTTACCGACATTGCGTCGCCCTAGGAAAAAGTGAACCTGGGGCGCAATCCCACCATCGAAATCAACGTGGCCGACATCTTTCAAGGCGCAGTTATCGATTCAAGAGCCTCACGTTGATACTGCCGCCAGGCGATGACGAGTATCTGATGATCGCCAACTGGGTTCGGGTGACGAATGGCCCAGAGCACCCTGTCGATCAGGTGGTCAAAATCGAAACCACTTCAATCATCCCGCTGCTGTCGCCGGCCCATATCTTTGCCCGCCCTCCTCGGAGCCCGAACGAGATCCGGGACACCTACCATCAAAAGTATGGTGTGAAACCCATCGTGTCATAGCTGCAGGGTCCGCGATGCCGGCCCTACCGAAGTGCGCCGACCTCAACCGTGACTTTGGGCGTCCAGCGGTGCAGCGCGGGCCGCAAGTGACGACGGCATGAAGACAGAAAACGGGCCCGTGAGCAGAAGGAGAAAAGTCATGAAGTTCCGAACCATCATTGCCGCCGCGTGCACCGCCGCCCTCGCCATCTCGATTTCCAGCCTCGTCTTAGCCCGTGATGGCGAAGGGCAAACCGTCACGATGAACTTCGAGGCGAACATTCCCAATATCCCCGGCAAGTCGTTAATCTCCGTGGAAGTCGATTACGCGCCCGGCGCAGCCTCTGCGCCTCATACCCACGCGAAGTCGGCTTTCATCTACGCCTATGTGATCTCGGGCTCGATCGAGTCGAAGGTGAATGACGGCGAGATGCGCATCTACCGGGCAGGTGAGAGCTGGTCTGAGCCGCCGGGCGCGACCCACTCGATCAGCCGCAACGCAAGCGAGACTGAGCCGGCAAAGCTACTCGCTGTCTTTGTCCTCGACGCCAACGACAGAGCACTGACCACGCCCGTCAAATAACCCCCTAGGCGCGGTCGACCCCACCAAGCGAGCCGCGCGTGGGCTGCAAAGGAGACCCCCCATGAAATTATTGAGGACTGTTGGACCGGCTGTAGCCATTCCGCTGGTCGCCGCTACCGTGACGGCGCTCGTGCAAATCAGCGGGGCGGCTCCGGCCGATCCGACCGCGAACGTGGCGGACGCCGCCGGGCACCTGCGCGTGCCGGCAGACTACCGAACCCTCTACCAAGCGCTCGGCAGCTGGGCGATTGCCACCGAAAGCGGCCAGGGCTCGAAAGAAATTCACTCCGTCTACGCATCCCCGGGGGCGATCGACACCTACCGGAAGACGGGACACTTCCCGGATGGCGCAGTTCTGGTGAAAGAGGTCTTCGCGACCTCAACGAACGAGATGACCACCGGCACAGTAAGCCACACCGACAAGCTCAATGGCTGGTTCGTCATGGTGAAAGACAGCAAGGAAAGGCATCCCGGCAACCCGTTGTGGGGCGACGGGTGGGGATGGTCGTGGTTCGACGCCGACAAGCCGCTGAAGACTACCTCGACCGACTATCATTCCGATTGCCAGGGATGCCACGTGCCCGCCAAGGCCACCGACTGGATTTACGTGAATGGATACCCTGTCCTGCATCACTAAGCAGTAACATGCGTAGGAGCTCGCTTCTTGCCGCGGTTTCCCGGAGCGTGATAGCTGCGCGTCGGTGGCGTCGCTGAGTTCCATACACCCATCTTGCGGGAATCGGTGCGAGGAACAGACGGGCGAGCGTCGACTTTGAATGGCCGCTGTAGGATGTCGAGCGGCCATTCCGGCGGCATCGATTGAAAGCCCGGAAGTGGCGCAACTCAGACCTACAAGCTGAACTGCTGCGACGTCCGCTTCGGAGAAGCCGCCAGAGTCGGCTGAGCGGCCGAAATGGGCGCAAAGCGGAAGTCAGGCCTCGACACCGCAATTGAGCGCGGCTTCATCAACGCCGCAGCCAGACGACCCCCCGGCCCGAGCGGGCCGGGCAGTTAGCCGAATGCTCGTGCTTCCGCAGCCGGGGACAACAGGGGCGTTTCTATAGAGATCATCTTCCTCTTGTCCTGTTATCCGGGGGTTGTCCCGCGTGCGAAGGCAGAGCCCTCTCTGATTGGCTGACCATCACGAGGGGCATTCGCCTCATTCATGCGAGGCCTATGGAGCGGGCGTTCTGGCTCGGCTGGGCAACCTCCAGCCGGCTGCGCAGGCGCAATGATGCCTCCGCCAGGAAGCGGCGCTGCCGGGCATCGGCACCGCCCTGCCCTCGCCGGGCCGCCTCGAACGTGAGTGCCGTGGCCAGGAGAGCCGTGATCGCAGCCTCGATCCCGGGATGCCCACGGCCGCGAGTGGCGGATCGTGGCGCGGGCCGCCGGCATCCCGAACCAGGTCTGGAACATGGATGCACGCGCCGGAGCGATCACGGAAGCCGAGGACGCCGGCGCCCACCTCGACCACATCCGCTCGGCCGCCGCGCACTCACAGACCTCGACGACGCAGCGCTACTCGCGGGATGCGCTCGGCAAGTCGCGCCGGGTGGCGGAGATGCGGCTGGCGTACCGGCAGGCGCAGAACGAGGCGTGAGCAAACCGACGAAGCTGACGTGCCGTCGGGGCCTGACAAGCATGGCCGACTTGCTCCCTCTGCTTCGCTGGAACGGCATGCTTGGCGGTGGGTTGAACCGCCATGCAATTCCTCTCGACCTTCCTCGGCGGCACGGCCGTCTGCGCAGCCTTGCTCACGGGTTTGGCCCTTGTAGTTGGTCCAGCGGATGCAGATGCAGCGGCGGCACGTCGGCAGTCGTCTGGGCTGAAGGCGGCGACGATCCTCGGCACTGATGCGCCGGTGCCAGGATCCGCGCGCCGTTGAACCCACCGCCGACCACCCCAGTTCAGCCTCGCGGCATCCCTGCCGCTTCACCAATGACGTCATCTCAGCCCGCCCGGCTCGCTGCGGCGGGCATTTTCCGAGCTCGCTCATACATTCGGTGTTGCCGCCTCGTCCTGAATGGCAGGCTGGGCGTGTTGCAGGAAACGGTAAGCGCTCGCAGGCTACCGGCGTGAGCCCAGCCTAGCCGCCCAGGTCTCACCGCAAACGGAAGCCCCGCGGACTGAGCACCCGTGGGGCTTCCCCGTGCGCCTCGCACTACACCTTTGCGAACGCCATCACGCGCTATGGGGCGGATGATAGGCTGGTTGGATTCCCGTCCGGCACAGTGCCCACGTGCCGAAACCATTCCCGATCGATGCCGACGGGGGCCTTAACCTTTCCTCGCCCAATCGTACGTCAGCGCCGCTGTGCTCGGGGATGAACTCGGGGCCGGTGGGCTCTTGAACTCCCGTAAATGGGTGCGCCCTCAACTAACGCGTTGAGCGACACTGTTCCAGTAGTTGCTCAGCTGCTCTTCTCGCTCTGGACCAGGCCAGACTCGGTCTTCGCTGTAAAAGGCCGGCGCGCCTTGGACCTGACTTTCCGTGATGTCTGTGTGGTAGCCCTCAAGCTCTCTGTCATAAGTCAACATCCCCCACGGGATCGTGAGATGATGGACACCCAGGCCCATAAAGCCCCCGAACGTCACATCCACATAGAGGACACGCCCGCTCACCTTCTCGATCAACAGCCGCTGGATCGTGCCAATCTGGTGGTTGTCCCGGTTGTACACGGCCGTCCCTTCGACACGGTCACTCTCGATAATGGGCTTCAATGAACTGGATTGATCCACGGGACCCCACAGGTAATAGCCACTCTCCAAGATGCCGCCGGCCACCACCGCTCGGCTCACGTCCTGAGTCCACTCCTCGTCGGGGTCGATCTGCAGGATGCGGGTCCACGGACCATGTTGGGCGGGCAGCCTCCCCCCTGTGGGATCATAGGTGTACCCCCGTAAGTCAGGGGAGCTTGCAGCGTGGAAGACGTAATACGTTCTCATGAACGCCTCCCTCTCGAACGTTCGGGTGTTATTGAACTGAATCGTGTGGTTGAGCCTCTCGGACGATCTCCCGCACCATCTTCCAGGCACACGGAAGCCGATGTCCAGCGCTCCAAGAGCCTGATCGGCCTCCTCGACCGTCAACACCTGCGCCGCCTTTTTTGCCTCACTCCAGTGGGGTTTGGTTTTTGACGGCAGCGCGAGCCCGGTCGAGCGACATAGAACCATTGCTGCGAGCCTGCGTTCCTCCGCTGGCTGCGGGTCGCAACAGTATAGATGAGATTGGCGGAGAGAAGATCCCACTCCATGCCGGCGTGTCCCCTCTCTACGCTTGCCAGTAACGGTCGCGACGCAAAGCACCGTTGTGCACCCTGGCGTGAGCAGGGTGGCAGGCGTCGGCCGTGTCCGTGGTTCTCCCAAGGGCGCGATGTTGCAGTCGGTGACCCCTGCCCTAGCTCTGGGCCGCGCGCGAGGCTTCGGCCACATGTCTGGTCGCCCTCTCGCCCGCGCACCCGGAAGGTGCTCGCCCTCACGGACGAGTTCCTGCCACCGGGCGTGATCACTGTGCGGACGAGCCTGCCGACCCGAGACCGGAAGGAGCTGGCCGCGCAGGCTTGCGACGCGCTCGCACGGCTCGGGCTGGCGGAGACGCACTACGATGGCCGCTGGTATCGATGGCGGCGCGCCAGCCCGGGGCAGAGGCAGAGCTGATGACGACGAGCGATCTGCCCCGCGGCTACGCGATCGAGGTCTACCCAGTCGCCAGGCCCGCGGGCCAATTCGGCTGGGCGATCCGCAAGCACGGCAAGATGTACGAGCGCTCGGACTTCACCTTCCCGACCGAGCAGAAAGCCTATGCCAAGGCTGTTGAGGCGGTCGAACGCGACGCCCGAGGCGAGGTTCAGCGCGACCGGCGCTGAGGAAGGCCCCACCGGCCGGATCTGGAAACCAGTGGGGCCAGCCCGCCGGGAGTTAGAGGTCGCAGCGGTGGGTGAGATCAGGGTCGGCGCGAAGGGTGAACGACTCCTTACCCGCCCGGGGCGCGTACGGCTGCGCACGCGGTTCCGTCGGCACGCCAGTCATTCCCGAGACGATGCCGCGGTCGGTGATGCGCTCCATACAGGCTCTTCTGCGAATTTCGCACTGCCTCGCCGGCTTCAGCCTCGCCAACGTCCGTGCGCACTCGAACGTGAGCGAAAAATTTCTGCGGAGTTGGGGAATAAGCGGGCCATCGCGGCGTCTCTCTCTGCGGTCAGACCTGATCCGGGGAGGTCGTGATGAGCAGCCTGTTCCGCCTCCAAGAATGGTTCATGGATGTGGTCGCCACGCCGGTTGGGGAGGACGAGCCTGCTTGGTGGCTCACCGACCGACGCGGGCATCCTCTCGGCGGGATCCGGACCATCCCGGGATCGAACGCGGTCACCATCGTGCCGCGAACCGGAGGCCGCCTCTCCAGCGTGCCGGCTCACCACGCCTCTCTCGATGACGCTCTAACGACCATTGGAGAGCGTGTGGGCGGCACCTGCGAACTCAACCCCATATGAAAGGCATCGGCGCAAGCTCCTGGCATTCTACGCCGCAATTGACAGACCCGTCACGTAGCGGAAGCCTTGCCCTTCCCGTTTGGCCATATAGCTCCAGAACTCAATGACTTGAGGGCGTTCTGCCATCATGCGGCGGCTCATGAGGATCTTGTCGGGCCTGCTTTGGTTCAGTACCCGGCGGCGGGTGCACACAAGGACGCACAACATCGAGCCGCAGGAGCAGCACCCTGCCGATCTGGTGCCGAGATTGAGCTCACTCCGCTACCGCATCCGCTTCTCGACCCAGGATCACGAGTGGATCATCCACGCCTCGGATGAGCGAGAAGCGGCTCTGAAAGCCGAGAACGTCCTGCGACAGCTCCACGAGCAGCTCCTGCCGGTGCAGTACCGGATGGAGGCTCCTGTGGGGGCAGAAGCAACGCGGCTGGCCCGCTACCTCGACGACGTGACGCGCGAGTTGGAGATGAGCGTCTGACTGGACCGCGCCTGCCTCCTCGTCGTCGCCCCTACGGTAGCGCTCGCCGGCTCCGCAAGGGTGCTGTTCTGAAGCCTCCAGCCGAGGCCGGTCTGCTTTCCGCATCCAAACTGCAGACGCGGCCATTCGCTGCGGCTCGGCTCCCAGCGAATATGGGCCATATCGGCCGCTGACACGTGCAAAGCGTCAGACCATCAACTGGGAAGCGGGATGAACTCGGCTCGGTCATCCGGCGGCAGGTCGAACTGGCCATGGCCCCACTCGCCGCGCCTCCACTCCTCCTTGGCCGCTTCGATCCGGTCCCGACTGGACGCGACGAAGTTCCACCAGACGTAGCGGGGGCCATTCAGCGTGGCGCCCCCGAGCGCGACGAGGCGCGCGCCCTGCGGGCCCGCCGCGACCGTGATGGCGTCCTTGGGACGGAACACCATCATGCGCCCTGCCTCAAACGCCTGGCCGGCGATCGAGACCGAGCCCTCGACGATGTAGAGCCCGCGGTCCTCATGGTCGGTCGGAAGCGGAAGCCGCGCTCCCGGTAATAAGCTCACGTCCGCGTAGAAGGTATCGCTGAACATGCGCGCCGGAGCCGTCTCGCCGTAAGCCCGGCCGAGGATCAGCCTCAGGTTGACCCCATCGCCCTCGATCACCGGCAACACCTCCTTGCCATGGTGCTCGAAGCTCGGTGCGACCTCCTCCTTGTCCTCGGGAAGGGCCACCCAGGTCTGGATGCCGAAGAGGCTATGGGGAGCGCGCCGCGTCTCCGCGGTGGTGCGCTCCGAGTGGGTTACGCCGCGGCCGGCCACCATCCAGTTGACCGCGCCGGGCAGGATGGTCTGGTTTGCGCCGGTGCTGTCGCGGTGCTGAAACTCGCCCCGGTACAGGTAGGTCACGGTGGCAAGTCCGATATGCGGATGTGGGCGCACGTCGACGCCCTTGCCGGAGATGAACTCGGCGGGTCCGGCCTGGTCGAAGAACACGAAGGGCCCGACCATCTGGCGCCTGGGTGATGGAAGAGCGCGGCGGACCTCGAAGTCGCCGAGATCGCGGGCGCGCGGCACGATCAGTGTCTCGATGGCGTCAATGCCGACCGCGTCCGGGCAGCCCGGCTCCAGGGCAGGGTTCCAACTCATGGGCCGTCCTCACTTGGTCCGAACAGCCGGGTTGTGCACCGGAGAGGGCCATTGGTCCACACCGCGACGCGCAGGAGCGGATCGCCGGCACGGGCAGCAGATCAGTTTCAGCTGGCTGACGCCAGGGTTTGAAAGGCTGCTGCGCGGAGCTTTGGATTGTCAGGACGTTCAGGGGCGCATAGCGAGCGCGATCCTGGACCATCAGGAAGCCCATGTACCGAGCAACCGCTGTCCTCGCGGCTCATCGAGAACGCATTCTCCGACAGACCCCGACGCCTGTTCGCACTCCGCTCACGATCAGGCGTTTCCTTCTCCCAGAGGGATGGGGAACGGCGGGAACACCATGGGGAACATGGGGAACACCCCGACCGTTCGGGACAACCGAAATGCCAGCGGTAGCAAGGGGTAAGGTGGAGCGGGCGATCGGGATCGAACCGACGACATTCAGCTTGGGAAGCTGTGGTTGAGCTTTGATTTTGCTGAAACGTGTTCCCCGCGGGTGAGCTGCCGCAGAGCGGGAGCCCCTCTGTATCAGTGATGCCCGGGGGCACTTCCGCCTGTCAGCGTCACGCTCAATCGTTCTGAAATGCGCCAGTGTGGTGCGGATCAGCCACATCTGCACTTCATCGCATCATCGCTGCCGTTTACCTAGGCGGATGGCCTGTTTGGCGGCAAAGCAACGCATTATCGTGCAGAAGCGTTAGGCACCTCAGGAATGGCCCGCCTCCGAAGCGGCCAGAGGAATGGTCTGTATGCTGTACCTGATGCGTGACGCCTGTGACCTGATGCTCACGCCAGCACGCATCGCAGCAGGAGCGACGAGACACGCCTACGAGCATCCGCTGAGCGCGCTTTCCTACACACCCACCAGCCGCGCCATTGCCGCCTCCTGCGAGCTGTTCGAGCGCGGCACGCGCAGCTACGCCAAGCCTGCCTTCAACCTACCCACATCCGAGCGCGTCGTGTGGGAGCGTCCCTTCTGCCGCGTCCTCGCCTTCGGTGAGCCCTCGACCAAGCCGAAGATGCTGATCGTCGCCCCGATGTCGGGCCACTATGCGACGCTCCTGCGC
>NZ_JBAWTG010000112.1:0-14815 GCF_037106235.1 Methylobacterium nigriterrae
GCCGATGTCGCGCAGGGCCGCCTCCAGCTCGTCCGGGCTGAGGAGCCGTTGGTTCTCGTCGGCGAGGGGGGTCGGGAAGGCTGCGTTCATGGCGTGTCCAGGTCGGGGCGGGAACCGCATTTCTGCTCGGGGCCCCATCCGGTACTTTGATCCAAATCAAGGCCGACGCGTGTCGCGTTATCGAGAAGGGCCACGAGGCGGCGGACATTCCGAGAGGCGGCCTTCTCGACAAGGGCATCGCGACGGGTAGCCTGGGAACTGCACGTCGGAACTGAGGCCGGTTACCTCAGGCCAGGGATGCCACACGCGTTCTGCCAAGCCCGCAGAGGAGCAGTGAGATGCTCACCCGCAGCATCGCCGACCACATCAAGGGCCACTCCCTCCACAGCGTTCCTTTTTAACTCGACGGTGGCCGATGCCTGCCGGCGCTTGCGGGAGCACGGCGTCGGGGCTCTCGCGGTTCTCGACGGCACGAGGCTGGTCGGCATCATCAGCGAGCGTGACGTGACCGGGCGCGTCATCGCCGCCCATCGGGATCCGATGCTTACGCTCGTTCGCGGGGCGATGACGCGCGCCCCGAGGACGCTCCCGGCGCACGCGAGCTTGGTCGACACGCTCCAGCTCATGCTCGAGGGCCGCCACCGTCACCTGCCCGTGATGCAGGGCGAAGAGGTGATCGGCATACTCTCGTTACGGGACATCCCAACCGAGTATGGCTTCATGTACCAACGCTCTCGGGAAGCGAACGAGGTCTTGCCCTTCGGCTGAGCACGTCCGGGTAGGCCATGCCCGAGCCTTGCCGCGCGTTCGACCGCCGCGGTCAGTCGCGATCAAGTGCGGGAGACGGCGCTCTCGCTTCGGCCGTCCGGCCTCGGCCCGCACCATCCGTTCGTGACGTCCGTTCGGTTGAGCCAGATCAAGGCAGTGTCCCCGGCCGGGAGCTAATCGGAAACGAAGTCAGGATTGATGTCACTATGTCCACATCCACGGGACCCGTGCTGGTCGTCGACGACGACGAAGCGGTCCGGCACTCGATGAAATTCATTCTTGAGCTCGAAGGACTCGACGTGCGCCTCTACGAGGACGGCTCCCACCTGCTAGGCGAGGTCGCTCTGCCCGCGGCGGGTTGTCTCGTGGTGGACTACCACATGCCCGGGATGGACGGCGTCGAACTCGTCGGCCGGCTACGCGGTCGCCAAGTCGACCTGCCGGTCATCCTGATCACCGGCCGATGCACCCAGGCCCTGCGGACGCGTGCGGCGCGTGCCGGCGTTCGCCAAGTCGTCGAGAAGCCGTTCGAGGATGGATCGCTGCTGGATGGCATACGTGACGCTCTCGCAGCGCCTTCCCTGGTTCGCTCGCCGACGCTTACGTAGAACCCCTTAAGAGAAGCATCGGAATTTCGCGGTCGGCGCACGCGGCGTAGCCCAGAGCTCACGTCGCGCACCGCACCGAGATTCCCATGCAGACAGTCCTCGCCAATGATGGCCTCCTTCCCGCCCTCGGGACCGGGTTCCTCGACCAGGCTCCGGTGCTCCGTCCCGCCGCGGAGCCGAGGCTCGGCACGCGCCGCACCTACGAAGCCGACGCGGAGGTGTTCGCCGAGGGAGACCGCTCCGCCTTCTACAAGGTCGTCTCGGGCGCGGCGCGGACCTACAAGCTTCTGTCCGACGGCCGGCGCCAGATCGACGCGTTCCACCTGCCGGGCGACATCTTCGGCGTCGAGGCCGGCGAGGAGCACCGGTTCAGCGCGGAAGCCGTGACCGACACGAAACTGGTCGTCTACCGCCGGGAGCGTGGCGCGCTCACGAGCGACGACGGCAGTCTGGCCCGCGAGGTCGTGTCTGCCATGATGCGCTCGCTTGAGCGGGCGCAGGATCACATGATGCTGCTGGGGCGGAAATCGGCCAAGGAGCGGATCGCCAGCTTCCTTTTGGGACTCTCGGAACGGGTGGCGCAGCAGGGAACGTCCCTGGATCTGCCGATGTCGCGGGCCGACATCGCCGACCATCTCGGTCTTACGGTGGAGAGCGTCTCGCGCGCCGTGACTCAGCTGGAGCGGGACGGTCTGATCGAGCTGCCCCCCAACCGCCGCGCCGTCGTCCTGCGGAACGCGGCTGCCCTTCGCCATATCGCGGCCTGAGAGAAGGCGTCCGATCTGAGCCAGTCCGGGAAGGCCATAGCCGATGGCGGTGGACATCTCGGTCCTACGGCTCCCCTCAAGACGGCGAAGGACGTCGCGGATGGGCGAGAACTGAAGGTAAGCGTGGAGCGGCACGAAGTTCTTCCTCGCTCACGTCCGCGGGCGGCGAGGCTCCGCTCCAAGGCGCCGAGGATGTTTCCTGGCACCTGGCCCGCCATGGCGCCCAGTCACTACCCACCGCCTGAACGCGGTCGCTGGGGAGACCGCCGACGAGATCCTGCGCTTCGTCCAGCGGCAGAATACGGATTTGATCGTCATGGGTGCTGCGGCCACTCGCTGGTGCGCGCTTGGATGTTCGGGGGAGTGACCCACCAGACCCTACAGGCGACGCCCGTCTGCTGCCTGACGAGCCACGGATGCTGCGCGTCATCCGGACCGGAGCCCTCACGCTGCTCGCGCTCGCCTGGACAGAACTCGCCTCGGCCTGGTACGGCCCGGTCGCGCGGAGGCCCCTTGCTCAGACGAATTGCGCCCGCTGCTACGCGGTGGGCAAAGTCGGGCCAAGCCACGCGCAGGAGGCGCCGCCTTTCCGGCAGCTTCACACTCGCTATCCCGCCGAGGACTTGGCTGAGGCGCCGGTCGAAAGCATCCAGGCATCCCCGAGTTCCAGTCCGCGCCTGATCAGGTCGGCGCTCTCATTGCCTACCTCAAGTCGGTGGAGCGCTGAGGCTTCGTCTCAGTTAGCGGCAAGGTCCTCTAGCCTCGGCACGTCGAGCAGACGCGCGCCGCCGGGCACGAGCAGGATCGCATGGGCACGGTCGAGGCGAGTTAGCATGCGGCTGACCGTCTCGATGGTGAGGCCGAGGTAATCGGCCATGTCTTGGCGCCCCATCGGAAGCTCGACCGTGACAGAGGCGTGCCCGGTGCGAGCGTAGCGCTCGCGCAGGCCGAGCAGGAAGGCGGCGACCTTCTCCTGGGCCGTGCGTCGGCCTAGCAGCAGCATCTGATCCTGCGCCAGCGTGAGCTCGTAACCGGCCCTCTCGTGCAGGCTCCTGAGTAGGTGCGGCTTGGCTTCGACCACGCTGGTGAAGTCCCGCCGCTCGAAGCGGCAGGTCTTCACCGCCGTGAGCGCCTCGGCCGAGACTGAGTGGCGCTCCTGCAGAGCAAGGCCGAGGAAGTCTCCGGGCAGTGCGAAGCCCATCACCTGGCGACGCCCGTCGGGTAGGAGGCGCGAGAGCCGCAGCGATCCTTCGATGACGTTGAAGACGGCGTTGGCTGGCTCGTCCTGAGCGAACAGGGCGTGGCCCTTGTCGAGGCTGAGGTGCTGGCTGAGCGCCTCCATCTCCTCTAGCTCCGAGAGCGCCAGGGTCGAGCAGACGCTGATGAGCCGGACCTTGCAATCCTCGCAGCCATTCTCCGACCGTCTGTGATGGCAGGCATGCACGGACGCCTCGCGAGAACCCGTATCGACCAGCATGCCAACTCTCCCGGAGAGCGGCCGGCGACGTTGCCGGCCAAGGGAGCGACGCGCCCCACTTGTCGAGGATGGCGTGCGGCGACGGTGGCGCATTGATCCAACGCAATCCGCGATACGTCGGTCAGGAGGAGACCGTGCCTGCGAGGCCCCTGCAAGGTTCTGGACCTCCGCAAGCGTGGCCGTGAACATCGGCTCGGCGACTTCCGTCAGATTGACGATACCTGCCAAGCCCGGCACGCCGCTGTGCGCGCTGTAAGCCTCGGCCTTCGCGCGTTGCGAGGTGACCCGGCCGGTCAACGGGATCCATCCATCCTGAACCTCGTGTTCAGCACGCCAGAGGGCCCGACGTCGTCACACAGGCCTGCCTTGAGGAAGGCCCGGCGGACAGCGAACCGACACGGTGTGGAGCACAGTCACTTCTTAAGTGTCTTGAGGTAGGCAATCACGTCATCGACTTGCCCCGGGTCCAGGCTGAACTCCGGCATCGAGGGGTGACCGGTGGTGATACCCTCGGCCAGTGCTTCCGCGAGATTTTCGACCGGATAGCGCTCATGGAGCGTCCGAAACGGAGGAGCCTCTGCAAGGGGGCTGCCTCCGGCTCGCCCGACAGCATGACAGCGCGCGCAGTTGGCTTGCAAGAAGGCGTAGCCGCGTTGCGCATGTGGTTCGAGCGCCTGCGCTGCAGGCTGATGCAGGAGAAGGGCCATGGCCAGCACGGCCGAGGCGAGTTCGACACAACGCTGCTTCATCCGAGTTTCCCTGCTTGGGTGAGCCTATCGGTGTGCGACCGCGAGTGCGTCCGTCACGCTCGATCGAAACCGCACCTGGGGTGGTTTGACGCCATGCGTCAGCAGGACACGCCGGATCGGCGGACGGGCGCCCGCGATGTAGATGGCCGCTCCCTGCCGCCGCGCCTTGCGCATAAACCCCTCGATCGTGGCAGCCGCCGTCGAGTCCAGGAGCGGCACGGCCGAGAAATCGATGACGTAAGCCTTGGGGTGTTCACCGATGCGGTCGAGGGCATCTCTCACGGCATCCGCGGCGCCGAAGAAGAACGCGCCGGAAATCCGGCAAACGACGACGTCCGGATCGCTTGCGACGCGTGCGTCGTAGGGAACCCGGCCGCCCCGCCCTGCAGCTGCCGCATCGGACAAATCCTCCTCAATCATCGGCTGTGGACGCTCGACATCGACCGCCTGCGCCATGCGATGCAGGAACAGGAGAGCACCAAGTCCAAAGCCAACCAGAATGCCCTCGGTCAGATCGCGAAACACGACGAGCAGGAACGTCGCCAGCAGCACTACTGCGTCGCCGCGCGAGGCACGGATCAGGGTCGCGAACTCATGTTTCTCGGCCATGCTTGCCTAGGCCCGGCTCTTACTCCGCCGAATCTGTGGGGATACTGGTCCGGCCATAAACGAGGCGCCAGCCGCCTCTTTCGCCTCAATATAGGAGTTCCGCGAAGCTCATTTCTCAACCGATTCCGGCACCGCCCGTTCGGCAGCCTGGAAGCCGATCTTTGAATGCGTGCCATCGCAGAACGGCTTGGTCGAGGATGCGCCGCAACGGCAAAGCGCCGCCTTGTCCTGTACGGCGTAAAGGTTGCCGTCGGCGTCCACCAATTCAATCGCGCCAGAAACGGAATAGGGTCCGTTTCGTCTCACGGTGATCTTCACATCGGCCATCGGACCTCTCCACGCTGCCTCCATGGCACCCATCATAGACCCATTGTTCGCCCGAGAGGAGGCGACCCGCCGTCGTAACGAAGATCGAGCATGACATGATCTGCGAGGGACTGGAACAAATGAGCCGAGAGGCGATCCAGATCGCTCAAGGACCTCAAGCCGGGACGGCTTGCCTCGTCCCGGCGTGTGGACGTCTTCTGGTTGCTTCGACGCAATATGGCGGGGTGTGACCCACCTCGCCTGCGTCTCGGCCTCGGGCCTGCGGCCCTCGGTGGCGAAATTCTCCGCCCCCTGTCAAGGACCCTTCCTAATATAACTTTTTAGCAGGTGCCCTTAACTGGGGGAGGGAAGAGAATAGCATCCGTCGCCTACTGCGCCGGATCTGCGACAATGCTAGCCAGCCCCTTGAATGAGAGACCAATGGACCGCTTCGGCCGAGCCGAAACAGCTTTCCATACCAGGCCCTTGCAGGCAGGATGAAGCCGCCTGCTTCAGCCTACTCGGCAGGCTCAAGCGCCCTCTTACGGCTGCGTCCTTTGGCCGGTGTCTCAATTCTTGCCGAGGCCGGGGTGCTTGCCGGAGCCTTCTTGCGACCGCCACGGCTCTTCGGAGTTTCAGACAGAGTCTCTGGCTTACTGGCTGCCTTCGTGGCCGCGCTGCGACGCTGCTGGCCGAGGCCCAGGCTCTTAGCGAGAGACGACCGCTGTTCCGAATAGGAGGCTGCCACCATCGGGTAATCACGAGGCAGTCCATGCTTCTCCCGGTATGCCTCGGGCGTCAGGCCACGGATCGTGAGATGGCGGCGCAGCGTCTTGTACGGCTTCCCGTCCTCGAAGCTGATCAGAGCGTTGGCCGTGATTGACTTCTTGATCTGGGCCGGCGTGAGCTTTACCACCGCCGGTTCGCTTGACGCTCCAGCTTGTCCGAGTCCAGTCAGCGCCGAGTGAACCTGAGCGATCAGAGCCGGGATTTCGGCGGCAGATACGTGGTTGTTCGAGAGGTATGCGGCGACGATGTCGCTTGTGAGTTCGAGGTGATTGTCCTGGGATGCTTCGCCAGTTTCATTCATATTAACCTCCGCCATGAAGATCTGCACGATCTGTGGCGCCTCTACAAAAACCGCAAGTGGCAGACTGGTGATAAGACGAATTTTGAACGAAATTTATGCAAAGCATGCTGAAAAAGTCGCTTCTTCAGCCCCGATGGCCTTGGTTCGACTCATTGGTGATGATGCTCGCAGTCGTTTTAAAAGGGGCGGGCGGCGGCTCCCACAATCCGGTCGCCGGCCTTGGTCCGGGACGTTCCGTGGGCCTGAAGTGGAACCCGTTCTTATGAGTCCGCCGCCCGTCTGCCGTCGTCGTTCCACGCAAGCAAACCCTATCGAACCGGATCGAGGAGATTGCGTGCGCTGATTACAGGCAATAGCAGGAACCCGAGCCAAGGAACAGGAGGAGCAAACCACAGGACAATGGCGAGCCAAATAAGTGGAGGCAAGTCGGGTTGCTTTCTCCTTATCGCACTTCCGATGCTCGGCGTGAAGGTGCTGGGGTTTATACTCCAAAATTGGTATTGTAGGCTGAATACAGAGAAATTTGCGAATCTGCCTTCGTACCCCCACATCGGAAGGGAAGAGGCACATGTCTGGCTACCCAAGTCGAGAGACTTGAGGAGGTTAGTTCGGTTTAGGCGGTGAGCTTCCTCTACAGACGCCCAGCCTTCATGCTCCTCTGTGATGACTTCCTTACTCACAGACTCGATTGTTCCTAACGCTGCGCCTCGCCTTCCGGGAGGCCAGCTTTACGCAAGCCCTCGATGATGCGCTGGTATTCGGCAAGGAACGTCGGATTTCTTGACCAGTCAGCGTGCACCCACTTCTGGACGGTGTATCCGGGCATGAGATTCAGTATCTGCTTTACGGCCTCTTGGGCGTCCTCGTTCCGCCCCAACCATGCATAAGCCGCGGCGAGGTCGACGTAGGCGGCCCAGTACGGGGTATGCTCCACCGATCTATTGCACCACTCTAGCGTCTTCTCCCAATGCCCGAGGTGAGTATGCGCATGACATATGTAATACTCCCACGCGCTCATGGAAGTGTCCTTCGGACTGAGGCGCATCGCCCTTTCAACAAGCTCGAATAAATCTTTAGCCCTTCCAGCCCATAGATTTGTTATGCCGGCAAGCGCGTAGGCGATGGACATATTCTGGTCGTACTCGATTGCGATCTTTACCTCGCGAAGCCCTCTCTCGAACTCTTTGCTTGTTCTCAACACTTCTGAAAGAACGTAATGCGCCATCGGGCTTTGTGGGCGAGCCTCTAATCCTTCCAATGCGAGTCTCTTCGCGAGGGATGTGTCGGTATCGATATCTTGACTTGCCCAAATATTAATTTGCTGCGCAATTGCTCGGGCAAGCCCTATTTTTGATTGAGGGTTCTCAGAGTCAATTTGAAGGCTTCGCTCAAAATGAGTGCGGGCTTCGGCCGAATTGGCTTTTGTCCTCGGCCTATTCAAGGCTGCCCATCCACGCATGGCGAGATCGGCGGCTGTCGGATTGTCAGGGCGCTCACGAAGAGCCCGCAGGCTCTCGGCCTCGGTCAGTTGGACATCTAGCGACCGGGCGAGCCGGGCCACGAACTCCACCTGCAACTCGCCCAGTCGGCTGCGCTCTCCCTCGAAGCGGTCTGCCCAGATGTGGGCCCCTGTCTCGGCTGAGATCAACTGCGCATTCAGCACCCCCCGCTCGCCGGTGCGACGGACGCTGCCCTCCAGCACGTAGCGGACACCCAGGTCACGCCCGACCTGCTTCACGTCGACCGCCTTGCCCTTGTAGGTGAAGGCCGTGTTGCGGGCGATGACGAAGCTGCCCGCCAGATGTGACAGGTCGGTGGTCAGATCTTCCGTGAGCCCGTCAGCGAAGAAGTCCTGCTCCGGGTCATTGCTGAGGTTAGCAAAAGGCAGCACCACAAGGGAGAGGCCCGGCACCGGCTTGGGCGTGCTGCTCGCCTGTAATGCGGCACCGGTTTGGGCATCAGGTGCCTTGTGAGTGGACCAGGACCACCAGCCCAGCCCGCCCGCCACAAGAAGAGTCGCAACGCCGGCGGTCAGCAGGAGGCGCTTCGAGGCCGGCCTATGGCGTGCAGGTCGACCTGCGGTGCCGGCCGGATCCGCCAGATGCTCCTCTGGCTCGTCCTCGGCCACCTGTACCGGAAGAGCCTGTATGGCGGCAGCCGAGAGGCCGAACACGCCGATGGGACGGGCGATGTTCTTCAGTTCCCGCTTGCCCAGATCCTCGAAGCGGTAGGACAGCTTGTCTCGGACCTGATCGTGGACTGAGCGGGAGATGCACAGACCGCCGGGCTCGGCCAGTGGCTCGAGGCGGGCCGCCACGTTGACACCGTCGCCGTACAGATCACCGTCCGTCTCCGCCACCACATCGCCGACGTTGATGCCGAAGCGCAGTCGGAATTGCCGGTCCGGAGGCAGACCGACGTCCCGGGTCAGCATGGCACGCTGGATCTGGACAGCGCAGGTGACGGCTCGCAACGGGCTCGGGAACTCGACCAGGAGCCCATCGCCCATGGTCTTGACGATCCGTCCATGAGCAGCGGCTATGCTGGGGTCGAGGACCTCCCGGCGCAGTGCCTTCAGGCGCCGCAGGGTTCCCGCCTCGTCCGCACCCATGAGGCGGCTGTAGCCCACGATGTCGGCGACCATGATGGCTGCCAGACGACGTTCTGCGCCGACCTTGTGCATGCCCCCTCCTGAGCGAACTGTGATGATCGCTCACGCTTCTTTGCTCTTGAACTCTAACACAGCGGGTGACCAGGCGGTACGGTCCTGCTGCCACATGTGACTGTGCCGTTCAGCACAGATTTATCGTTGCGGCCCAGCCACTTTTAACTAATCGAACAGCTTGAGAGGCAAGGCTGAAGCTGCTGCTCTGCAGTTCACCTCCCTCATCTGACGTATTGATCCGCCATCAACGTTGTTGAATTGTACGCCGCAGTTATAGCTCCTGCAGTCGGAGCGCTGAGATCGACCCATGGAAAGCTCGACGTCTTCACTGTCATGTCCCTTCATTCAGCGGCTGGTCGCTGCTCTGGCCGAGGATTTGTCAGACTCACCACGTCAGCAGGATGAAATGTTGCTTAAGCTCCTACTGGCCCTGGAGTTGGAAGCAGAAGATGGTGGCGCAGCGGAAGCGTCGCAGATTGTAATTGCCCGCGCGCTTCGGCTGGCGGGCATAGCCGCCTGCAAATCGGCATCTTTGGCGGCGGCCCGCCGCTGAGCAAACCCAATGCTGCGTCAGGGTTCAGAGGCGTCCAACACCCGCCTCGCCAAGCTGGAGGGATTGTTCTCGGCCGAGGGTAGGTCAGCAGGGCGGACCGGCATCGGCAAGGGAGAGGCGCCATGCGGCCACGGACACCACGACCGGACTCGCTACACAGTGTCACGGCTCTGGAGATCCTCGGAGCCTTTGATCCCTAGCATGGTGAGGCCGGGGTTCCGTTCAAGGATCTGGAAGCGTCCGCACGATCCCGGCTGCCGTTCCGGGCCCTGGCGGACGCCCTCAATGCCCTGGTCGCTGAAGGAGCGGTTATGCGTGTCTGCGAGAAACCTGCTCGGCTCAGGATCACCGGCGCCGGGCGGGTCCAACTCGACGCGTACAGATCCTAAGCAGGTGCCGACCTGCGGGGCCGCCGAGTGCAGGCAGCCCTCTTCCGATCTCGATAGTTGAGGTTTCCAGCATCACCCGCTTCTAGCCTACCCAACAGGGTGCGGAGAACTACGTAGCGGTTGGTAAGGAGGCTCGCCATGGAATCGGACGACGTCACTTCTCAGCCACAACCCCAGGACGATCCACTCGTCGAGCAGGCCGCCCAGATCGTGTCGGCGTACGTGACCCGCAACCATGTAGCGGCTGGAGAACTTCCCGGTCTGATCCGAGCCGTCCATACCTCGCTCCTTGAGCTCTCTCAGCCTACGGCCGCAACCACTGAGCCCGAAGTCGAGAAGCCGACGGCTTCGCAGATCCGGAAGTCGATCACGCCGGACGCGCTGATTAGCTTCATCGACGGCAAGCCGTACAAGACGCTGAAGCGCCACCTGACCGGCCACGGGCTCGACCCTTACAGCTACCGGGCCCGCTTCGGCCTGCCGGCCGACTACCCGATGGTGGCCGCCAACTACGCCGCCCAACGTTCCGAACTCGCCAAAGCTATCGGGCTTGGACGAGCGGGCGTTCCGGCCGAGGCCGGGCAGAGCAGGGGCCAAGGCCGGAGCCGGAAGTAGGCCACCCAATTACCTGTCGCCGCCTTGCTGCATGGCTCGGCCAGTCCGGCATTTTCTATCTACCTTTAACAAATGCGGATGGCTCCGCCGCCATCATGGTCAAGGTTCGGCGTCGAATTTTGCCAGGGGGCGGCAATGTACGATCACGAGAAGATTCCCGTTTGGGTGCGCCGGCAGATGCAGCGGCGCTTGGACAGCGGGGGCGACGTGAGAACGATCCGGCAGGTTGCCAAGGCGGCCAGCCTGAAATCGCGAAGAGTGCAGGGCGCTACGTCGGCTGAGCCCACCGCTTCGACTGTCGGCAGCAACGTCGTCCCATTCCCGCTGCCAAGCACGCTGCTGGAGACACCCACCGACAGAGAAGCTTGCTGAGTACGGCCGCTCTGCGTGTGGGGTGATCATCCGCCCCACAGGCGTGGCCGCTCATCTCCACGTGCCTCCACGTCGGGGGGCAGCGTACCTAGGCCGCTGGCTCTCCATGATGCACGAGAGCCTGCGGGCTGATGAGCCGGAAGCCGCCTGCATTAGCCTTGGCCCGAGTTGAGATGGCGTTTCGGTCGAGGTCGCCCTTCAGGGTCTGCGCAAGGTCCTCGGTGAACACCGGATCCCCGATGTATCAGGAATGCGACGGATCTCCGATGATGTCTGTATTGTCCGCCGTCAGCGCTCCTGAGACAGATTGAGGGTCTTCACGAACGGAGGATGACTGGTTCATCGTAGCCACAGGAGCGAAGATGAAGCAGACATCTGGACCGGCGCGGAAGCCGGCAGAAGCCGTGATCAAGGACATCCGCCGCGCCACGCGCCGGCAGTTCTCGGCTGAGGAGAAGATCCGCATCGTGCTGGAAGGCCTGCGCGGGGAGGACAGCATCGCCGAGCTGTGCCGGCGCGAAGGTATCGCCTCCTCGATGTACTACGGCTGGTCCAAGGAGTTCCTGGAAGCCGGGAAGAAGCGGCTGGCCGGCGACACGGCCAGGGCCGCCACGGCTGATGAGGTCAAGGAGCTGCGCCGCGAGGCGGGTGTGCTGAAGGAGGTTGTGGCCGATCTCGTCCTGGAGAACCGCCTGCTGAAAAAAAGCATGAGCGGGGCTGGGGGCGACGAGGCATGAGGTACCCGGCCCCTGAGAAGCTGGAGATCATCCGGCTGGTCGACCAATCCCACCTGCCGGTCCGCAGGACCCTGGAGAAGCTCGGCATCCCGCGCGCCACCTTCTACCGCTGGTACGACGCCTACCAACGCGGCGGCCCCGAGGCTCTGGTCGATCGCCCCTCGCGACCGAGCCGGGTCTGGAACCGCCTGCCGGCCGAGGTCCGCGAGCAGATCGTCGCTCTCGCGCTGGAAGAGCCGGAACTCAGCCCGCGCGAGCTGGCCGTGCGCTTCACCGACGAGCGGCGCTACTTCGTCTCGGAAGCCACCGTCTACCGTCTGCTCAAAGCTCAGGACCTGATCACCAGCCCGGCCTACATCGTCGTCAAGGCAGCGGAAGCGTTCCGCGACAAGACCACCGCGCCCAACCAGCTCTGGCAGACGGACTTCACCTATCTGAAGGTTGTCGGCTGGGGCTGGTACTACCTGTCGACGGTGCTGGATGACTTCTCGCGCTACATCGTAGCCTGGAAGCTCTGTGCGACGATGCAGGTCGGTGACATCACCACCACACTCGACCTCGCGCTTACGGCAGCCAGGCTCGACCACGTGCAGGTGGTGCATCGGCCACGGCTGCTCACCGACAACGGATCGAGCTACGTCGCTGGCGATCTCGCCACATGGCTCGGCAGCCGGGGCATGACCCATATCCGCGGCGCGCCGCATCATCCGCAGACGCAGGGCAAGATCGAGCGCTGGCACCAGACGCTCAAGAACCGCATCCTGCTCGAACACGCCTACCTGCCCGGGGAGCTGGAGGCGCGGGTCGCCGCCTTCGTCGAGCACTACAACCATGTCCGGGCTCACGAGAGCCTGGGCAACCTCACCCCGGCCGACGTCTACTTCGGCCGTGGCGAGGCCATCCTGCGCGAGCGAGCGCGGATCAAGCGCCAGACCCTCATGGATCGCCGCTTGCGCCACCACGCGCGGGCTGCCTAACGTCCCACCCCAGGTGGACCAGAGCCTCCGTTCCTGAGCGCCCCAACTCGTCTCAAATCATCTGACGACGGACACCTGCGCTGAATGCGTGGCCGTTCCATTGGGCTCTTTGACGGGCGGCGCACGCGCATTCCAAATCGCACGAGCACCCGCTTGGACCGGCTTCTCGGCGGGCCCGGAGCGTTCCGCACGGGCAAGCCCTATTGGAACGTCAGGCAAGCGGCCCGCGGAGTAGGCGTCTAGCGCATACGGCGATTGCTGACCGGCTCCATGCCAGCCTTCTTGATCGCTGCCGTGGTGTGATCGGAAGCCAGGAACTCCGTTAGCCGCTTCGCTTCGTCCGGATGGCGTGAGGTGTTGACGATCGCCGCCGTGAACACCTGGACAAGTTGCACGTCCTCAGGGAGCGGACCCACAAGCTCGACGTTAGGCTGGTTCACCAACTCGCTGACGGGCCCGAGAGCGAGATCTGACCCGCCAGCTGCCAACATCGATGTGGAGTCGATCCCCCGGGGCACGACCTTCAAAGACACCTTGTCGGCGATCCCAAGCCTCGGGAACACCACGTTCTTCAGGAACTGACCGCTGGTGCTCTCGGGCATGCTGACCGTCCGTGCATGGAGAAGGCTCCGCTTGAGCGCATCAACGCTGCTGATGTCGGGTTTCGGGCTTCCCTGGCGCACTGCTGCAGCGAGGGGCACACGCGCCAGTTCTGTATCCGAGCCGCCGACAATCCGGCCCGCCGCGACAAGCTCGTCCAGACCCTCCCTGGAGAGGATGACCACATCGGCGTGCACACCGCGCTCAAGCTGAGACCTGATGGTTTTTGGACCCGCTCCCTGGGACGAGCCGGACAACGTGGTGACGGCAATGCCCGTGTCGCGCTCGAACTCAGGGAGAACCTCCTGATACGCCAGGGAGAAACCGCCCGAGATCATGACGGTGATCTCTGCCGTCGCATGACCTGGAAATGCCATGAGTGCCACCCCGAAGCTGAATGCCAATCTGGCCATGAAACGTGTCAGCATCGTCCGTACCTTCTTGTGCCTCACGGGGGGAGGCGCATCGTGAGAGAAGCAGGGTGAAGCCATGGTCCTTCGACATCGGCGGCCGGGACGGTTGCTGACCTCCCTGTTCCTCGGCGTACTCGCCCTTCTCGCCTCTCTGCCAGAGGATGGAGCCATGGCCCAGGACCCTCCTCCTGAACTCGTGCGCGAGATCGCGCCGACAGGAACGCTGCGGGCCGCCATCAACTACGGCAACGTCGTGCTTGCCCAGAAGGGGACAGACGGGGAGCCCAGTGGCGTCTCGGCAGCACTGGCCCGCGAACTCGGCCGCCGGTTGAACGTGCCCGTCGCCTTTACAACCTTCGACACCGCCGGCGCGGTCGTTGATGCTCTGGCCGGTCCGAAGCCATGGGACATGGCCTTCCTGGCGATCGACCCGCATCGCGCCGAGACGATCGCCTTCAGCCCACCCTACGTGATCATCGAAGGGACCTACATGGTCCCCGCTGGATCGCCGATCACGCAGAATGATCAGGTTGACCGGCCGGGCGTGCGGATCGCGGTCGGTCGCAACACGGCCTACGACCTTTACCTGGGTCGCCATCTCAAGGCTGCCGAGCGCGTCTTCGCGCCGACCTCGCTCGACGCCGTCATGGTGTTCGCGCGGGATCATCTGGAGGCTGTCGCCTCCGTGCGGCAGCCGCTCGAAGCCTATGCGCGGGAGCATCCGGACGTTCGCGTCCTCCCGGGCCGGTTCATGGTGATCGAACAGGCCGTCGCCATACCTCGGGGACGAGAGAAAGCGGCTGCCTACATGAGCCAGTTCATCGAGGAGATGAAGGCCTCAGGCTTCGTTGCGGAGGCCCTGACGAACAGCGGACAGCGCGACGCTGCAGTCGCTCCGAAATCGCGCGTCCCATAGCGCCCACCTGCAGTTCCGTATGTTTCCCAGAGGGTTGAGGCCGCCTGCTAGGCATGTCTGGTTCCGTAAAACCCAATCCGCGAGCGGCGCCTCATAGGAGCCGCGGGGCCCGTTACGCCTCGTCTGCACCTCCTCGTAGAGAGCGCGGCTCAGACCGAATATAGGGCAAGCCTTCGTTAGGTTTCATTCAGTACCAATGTGCCA
>NZ_JBAWTG010000113.1:0-14745 GCF_037106235.1 Methylobacterium nigriterrae
GCATTCGGGCGACGATCTCGCCGTTGCGGTTGGCGGCGCTCATGCGCAGCGAGAGGGTTTCGAGCGAGCGCCCCAGCATCCAGCAGGAATGCGGATCGAGCCCCGTGCCGATCGCTGAGCGCAACATCCGCACCGGCTTCATCCGCGCCGCCGAGCCGAGCGCGGCGCCGGCGACCAGGTCCGAATGGCCGCCGACATACTTCGTCAGCGAGTAGACGGAGATGTCGGCCCCGTGGCGCAGCGGGTGCTGGAAGAGCGGGCCAAGCAGGGTGTTGTCACAGACCACCACCGGGGCCTCGCCACCCTGACGGGTGCCGATCTCGTCGGCGACCGTGCGGATCAGCCTCAGGTCGACCAGAGTGTTGAGCGGGTTTGAGGGGGTCTCGACCATGATGACGCTGACCCGCCCTGCCCCGGCGGCGGCGTCGGCCGCCGCGCGCACGCCCGCTGGATCGGTTCCGTCGGCAAAGCCGAACGGCGCGATGCTGAAGCCTGCCAGGGTCTTGGCGAGCAGCGTCTCGGTGCCGCCATAGAGCGGCTGCGAATGTAGGATGACGTCGCCGGGCCGCGCGAAGGCCAGGATCGTGGTGGCGATCGCCGACATGCCGGAGGAGAAGACCAGCCCGGCCTCGGCCTCGTCGAACACCGCCAGCCGATCCTCCACGATCTCGCTGTTGGGATGGTTGAAGCGCGAGTAGATCAGCCCCGCCCCCTCGCCTGCCGGCGGATCGCGCCGTCCGGAGACGTAGTCGAAGAACGCCTTGCCGTGCTCGGCCGAGGTGAAGACGAAGGTCGAGGTCAGGAAGACTGGCGGCTTCACGGCGCCCTCAGACAAGGCCGGATCGTAGCCGTAGCCGAGCATCAGGGTCTCGGGATGGAGCGGGCGGTTGCCCAGCGACTTCCTGTGGTAGCGATCGTCGGACATCCTGCCTCGCTCAATACGGCGCCGGTCCGGGGCCAGGCAGCCCGGTGGCGCTGCGCGTATGGTCTCCCGGACGTAGGAGCATGGCATAGCCACGCGCGTTCCTGAACGCTGTGGTCGCCTGAGCGTCAGGCGCTCGGCAGGGCGGGCAGGCATCGGTACGACCGAAGCTGAAGGTCGAGCGGCGCGCATTCCCGGCCCATGCCTGCCCGTGAGACCAGTGTATGCTCGTCAGGGGCATTGAACGAAGCGCGAGTAACCAATCCTGAGGTGGTCACGGCTTCGCTCGGTTCACGGCCTCGGAGCAGGAAGCAGCGAGCCGATATGGTTGAAGCGGCGCAAACTGGGATGGCGCGTTCAAACGGGGTCAGTTACCCGCCAGCGCCCTGGCACCTGCGAGGCACAGCCTACATCTCACTTTGGCAAGTCAGGGCATCTCGTCTTCCGGCGGCCTGCCTGCCACGGGACGTGCGGCCGATGACGGTACTCGGACGGGTATTGGTCGGCACCGCCTTCGCTGTCTACGAGCCCGACGGAATCCTGGCCTACGATGAGTTGCTGCTGGCCGTGCAGGTGGGCCGCGGCGGGCGCCCGTCAGTGAGCGTGCCCTACATCTGGGTTGATCATCCAGCCTCATTGGCAGGAGGCCGAGCGCTCTGGAGCATCCCCAAGCAGGAAGCCGCGTTCGAGATCCAGCGGATTGACGGTGCTGAGGGGGCGGATTTCGCGGCGACGGCTAAAGCATCGCAGAGCGTGCCGCTCGCGAATCTTCGATTCCGCAGCCGAACGGCGATGCCTGGGCGCTGGCCTGTCCGCGCCACTGTCGTGCAGCGTCGGCTAGACGATGGTCGTGATCACGGGCTCCAGACGACCCAAGCGAGGGCCTGGGCTCGGGTCTCGCTTGGTTCAGCGAGCTGGAACTTTCCACGATCAGGGCCGCTCAGCTTCCTTCGCGATTGTGACCCGCTCGTGAGCACTCGGCTGACCGACCTGTCTCTCTGGATCGGCTCTTCCTGAACCTCCGCCGAACTTGAGAGTGAACGTTTGCGGGTAGTTCAACCCTATCAGTCCTTGCGGCCGATCCCGGCTTGGTGCGGAACGGCAGCTTTCCGCCTTTGAACAGCAGAAACGAAAATTCAGAACGACTGGGGCGAACGGATCAAAGTGACCCCTTGCGGACCGTCACGACGCGTGTGAGGAATGTCCGGTCGCGAGCGTATCCCGGACAATTTATTTTCTAACAGGCTTTCCTAACCCATAGCCGTAAGGCCGTGACGCCGGGCAGACGCAATCCGAGTGGAAGGTTTCCCATCGGCATTCATACACTGCCGAGCCATGGATTCTTTGCATGATGTGCGGCCAGCTGCCGTCCGGCACCTATTCCGGCAGTGGCTTTCCGGTCGTTTCCGGCATGAACCACGGCACTACCAAGCCGATGACGTAGACGCTGCTCATGATCAGCGCTGCCCGCGCGACACCGCCGAACGAGGTGACAATCTGGCCAGCAATGATCGGAAAGATCCAGGCAATCAGACGGGCTCCGTTAAACACAAAGCTTGCGGCTGTCGCCCGCACAGCAGGCGTAAAGAGCTCAACGAGGTAGATCGCCATCCAGCTGAAGGAGAAACCGAGTGTGAAGGCCCCATTAAGGAAGGCGATCAGCATGAAGGCGACGAGGCTGCCGGTCCACAGATAGGCCAGCAGCGAGGTCGCGATACACCCGACATAGGTCAGGAACAGGAAGGCACGTCGCCCGATGGCGTCAGCGAGGAAGCCGGATCCCACGTAGGCTGTGATGGCCCCAACGTTGTAGATGATGCCCATGCGCGGGCCCCAGACGTTGGCCGGTTCGCCGGCCGCCTTGGCAAGCCCTTCCGTGTAGGCCGGCAGCCAGGACGACACCGCCCACCAGCCGACCGTCGTCGCAAACGACATCGCGGTTGCCAAGAGCACCCGCCGCCGGCTCTCAGGTTCACGGAAGATCTCGGCAAGCGTGAACGGACGCTGGGCTGTTTTGTGGATCCTGTCGCTCTGGGCATCCTCCGCGGTCGCGGCCCAGCGCTGCTCCTTAAGGGCCAGCATCCATTGCTCCGACTCCTCCAGCGCCCGGCGCAGGTAGAGGCAGACGAAGGCCGGCAGCGCGCCGAGCGCGAACATGATGCGCCAGCTCTCTGGACCCAGTGGGTTCGTGGCCGCGAGGATCGCCCAGACGATGGCCGCCAAAACCGCGCCGCCGCCGAAGCCCGATTGCAGGAGGCCGCAGCCCTTCGGCCGGGCCCTGTTCGGCCAGGTCTCGGCAACGAGCGCGATGCCGGTCGACCACTCGGAGCCGATGGCGAGGCCGGTGATGAAGCGCAAGATGGCGAGGTGCAGGAAGGTGTCGGCGAAGGCTGTGAGGCCGGTGAAGCTGGCGTAGCCGAGGATCGACAGCATCATCATGCGTTTGCGGCCGATATAGTCGGCCGCGATGCCGCCCAGCATGCCGCCGATGCCCCAGCCGAGGAGCGTGATGCCGATGGCGAGCCCCACGTAGAAGGCCGGCGTCTGGGCCTGCTCGGGCGTCAGTACGGTCTTGAGGGCCGGCCCGAGCGCGTAGACTAGGGCTACCGCCTCGTAGCCGTCGAAGATCCAGCCGAGATAGGCACCCCACAGGATGCGCCAATGGCGGTGTGTCAGTCCCGCATGCCAGGGAGTCGAGACATCCTCGCGTCGTAGGGCATTGCCGGCAGACATGCGATCCTCCCCTTCCTTCGATGCCCAAGCACTCATCGCAACCGGCCGTGACCGTCTTCTCGGCCTCTCGTCATTGTCATGTCACTGCGGATGCGGCGCAGGCGGCGCTGCCCATACTCAGCGCATCGCGCACACGACCTCCGGCAAGCCCGCCCGGCAGTGCCGCGCCTTCCCGCGCGACGCTGACCAGTGCCTTGAGGTCAATGCCGGTTGCCACTCCCATCCGTTCGAACATCCACACGAGATCTTCGGTCGCGACGTTGCCGGTTGCGCCGGGCGCGAACGGACAGCCGCCGAGGCCTGCGAATGAGGCATCGAAGACCCGCACACCCTCGCGGTAGGCGGCGTGGACATTCGCCAATCCAAGCCCGTAAGTGTCGTGCGCGTGCAGCGCCCATGTTTGCGCCTCCGCAAACCGATTCAGAGCCGCGCAGAAGAGGCTGCCGACATGAGCCGGATCCGCCCGTCCGGTCGTGTCGCAGAGGCAGATCTCGGCATCTGGTTTGAGAGCCACCAGGCGCCCTAGCAATGCAAGGGTCTTCGCCTCCGGGATGCGGCCTTCAAAGGGGCAATCGAACGCGGTTGCCAGGTCGAGCCGGATCGCGACATCCGCCGGAATAGCCTGCAGCAGGCGCTCGTACTCGCCGGCCGACTCCTCCGGTGAGCGCCGGACATTGTTGCGATTGTGCGCCTCCGACACGGAGAGTACGAAGACAAGCCGCCACGCACCTGCCGCAACCGCATCACGCCCGCGGCGCTCGCTCGGGACCAGCACTTGTGGTTCTAGTCCCGGGAACTGCTCACAAGCATCCAGGATCTCCGGCGTGTCCCGCATCTGGGGCAGTGCCGTTGCGCTCACGAAGGATCCGAGCTCGATGCGCTTGAGGCCCGCAGCCACAAGATGCCCCTGGATGGCGATCTTGCGATCCGTCGGGATGAAGGGACCGATGCCCTGGTAGCCGTCGCGCGGCCCGACCTCGACGATCTCGACCCTGTTCATGGCCCTTTCCGTCATGCTACCACCCCATCTTGGCGCAGAGCGGCGATCTCAGCCGCGTCGAGTCCGACCACGTCGCGTGGGATCTCGTCGGTGTGAAAGCCAGCCGGCGAGCCCGGCCAGCGGATGCTGCCCGGATCATCAGGCACGTGCGGCACGATCCCGGCGTGCAGGACTTTGCCGAAGAGCGGATCGTCAATTTCTCGGACCCTGCCGCGCGAGCGAAATTGCGGGTCGGCGGCGATCTCGGCTGCTGTGTAGGCAATGGTGGAAGGCACATCGGCCTCGGCCAACAGCCGTTCCAGGTCAGCTGCCGTGCGCTGAACACTCCAGGCGCCGATCAGCCGATCGAGCTCTTCCACATTTGCCACGCGGGCGCGATTGCCGATGAAGCGCGGATCCTGCACGAGCGCGGGCTGGCCCATGAGCCCGGTCAGGCGCGCGAAGATCGGGTCGGAGTTGCCGGCGATCAGGATCCACTTGCCGTCCGAGGTCGGATAGGCGGAGGATGGCGAGGCCGTGGCGATGCGCGATCCCGTCGGCTGACGGACCGAGCCGAACACGCCGTATTCGGGCAGCATGCCCTCCATCATCGAGAGCACGGATTCGGTGAGCGCCACGTCGAGGGTGCGGCCGTGGCCATCGCCACCATCCTTCCGGTCGCGCGCCCACAGGGCCGCCATGAGACCGAAGGCGGCGTAGAGCCCGGCAATGGAGTCGCCGATGGAAACGCCGACGCGCACCGGCGGTAGGTCAGAGACCGAGGGCGGGTGGTTTGTGAGGTAGCGCAGTCCTCCGATCGCCTCGCCGATCACACCGAAGGCGGCGCGGTCGCGGTAGAGCCCGTCTTGCCCGTAGCCGGAGATGCTGGCGACCACCAGCCCGGGCCGGGCGGCCTCCAGCGCCTCGCGGTGCAGGCCCATCTTGGCGAGCTGGCCGGGCCGGAAGTTCTCGATCACCGCGTCGCAGCTCCGGACAATCCGCAGCACGACCTTGATGGCGCGTGGATCCTTCCGGTTCAGCACGACGCTGCGCTTGTTGCGCTGGTGCATCGAGGTCCAGGGCGCGCCCGCACCCTCGACCTGTCGGCCCCACTGCCGGACGGGGTCACCGCCCGGTGCCTCGACCTTGATCACGTCGGCGCCAAGATCGGCGAGCAGCCGCGAACCGAATGGGGCGGCCACGAAGTGACCAAGTTCGAGTACGCGCAATCCCGTGAGGGGACCGGAGGTTCGAACGGCATCGTCAGGTGTCTGCATCGCTCCACCAGCCGGTTCTCAGCCAAGACATTTAGGCGATGCTCCGCGCGGGCTCGCTGGCAGGGTTCGCGCCCAGACGCTCGCGCAGCCAGTTGATGACGCCACCCTTGAGGAGAAGCTCGATCTGCCGTCGTGACAGGTCGTGGCGCAGCCGGACCTGGCGCTGCCCGCGGTTGACTGAGGCGACGATCTCGGGGCCTGCTGCAAGAGCATCTGCAATGCCCTGGATCTCGATCACGTCACCGAGTTCGAGGCCGTCGTAGTCCGCCACCTCGGCGAAGGAGAGCGGCAGGACGCCGAAATTGACCAAGTTCTGCCAGTGTATGCGCGCGAAGCTCTTCGCCAGCACGGTCTCGAGACCGAGATAGCGGGGCGCCAGCGCGGCGTTCTCGCGGCTTGATCCCTGGCCGTAGTTCGAGCCGGCTATGATGGCATGGCCGGCCCGCTCCTGCCCGCCCTGGCGTGCGCGCTTCGGATAGGTGTCGTCGATCGGCTCGAAGGTGAACTCGCTTGTCTTCGGGATGTTCGACCAGAATGGCATCACCCGCGCGCCGGCCGGCATGATGTCGTCCGTGGAGATGTCGTCGCCGACCTTCAGGAGGACCGGAACGCGGATGCTGTAGGCTACGCGGCCGAGCTCCGGCAGGGTCGTGATGTTCGGCGTCTTCTCAAGCTGCACAGCCCGCGCTTCGGCAGCATTCAATGGGGGGACGAGCATGGTCATGTTCGCGGCAAAGGTCGCGGGCACCTCGATCCGCTCATACGGGATCCCAAGGCTGCGCGGGTCCGTGATGACGCCAGTCAGGGCTGAGGCCGTGGCCGTCTCCGGGCTACACAGGAAGACGCTGTCCTCGCGGGTGCCGGAGCGCCCAGGAAAGTTGCGGGGAACGGTTCGTAGCGAGTTGCGGCCTGAAGCCGGGGCTTGCCCCATGCCGATGCAGCCATTGCAGCCGGCCTGGTGCACGCGCGCGCCGGCGTGAACCAGGTTGGAGAGTTTGCCCTCCGTGATCAGGGTCTCAAGAACTTGTCTCGAACTCGGGTTGATGTCGAAGGAGACGCGGTCGTGGACATGTCGCCCCTTCACCATCGCGGCCGCTATGGCGAAGTCCCGGTAGCCTGGATTGGCCGATGAGCCGACATAGGCTTGGTAGATCTCCTCGCCCGCCGTCTCTCGAACCGGCACGACGTTGCCGGGGCTCGAGGGCTTGGCGACCAGCGGCTCGAGACTGGAGAGGTCGATCTCCTCGTGCACATCGTAGGAGGCGCCTTCGTCGGGCGCGAGAGGAATCCAATCGGCCTGACGGCCTTGGCTGCGCAGGAAGACGCGGGTCGCCTCGTCGGAGGGAAACACGCTGGTGGTCGCGCCGAGTTCGGCGCCCATGTTGGCGATGACGTGCCGGTCCATGGCAGTGAGACCGGTAAGCCCCGGCCCGTAATACTCGATGATGCGCCCGAAGCCGCCCTCGACCCCGTGGCGGCGGAGCATCTCCAGGATCACGTCCTTCGCACTCACCCAATCGGGCAGGCTCCCGGTTAGCCGCACGCCCCAGATCCGCGGCATTCGGAGGTGGAGCGGCTCGCCAGCCATGGCGAGCGCCACCTCCACACCGCCTGCGCCGAAGGCCAGCATGCCGAGCGAGCCGGCGGCCGGCGTATGGCTATCGGAGCCCACCATCGTCTGGCCCGGTTTTCCGAAGTGCTGCATGTGCACGGGATGGCTGATGCCGTTGCCGGGCCGGCTGTACCACACGCCGAACCGACGGCAGGCGGAGCGCAGGAACAGGTGCTCGTCGGCGTTGAGGTGGTCGTTCTGGACGAGGTTATGATCGACGTACTGTGCCGCGAGCCCGACCTTGACGCGCTCAATCCCCATGGCCTCCAGCTCGAGCATGACCAAGCTGCCGAGCACGTCTTGGAGCAGGGCCTGATCGATCGCGAGTGCGATTTCGTTGCCTTGGGCCAAGCTGCCATTGAGCAGGTGCGATTGGACGAGCTTCTGCGTCAGGTTCAACGCCACCGGAGTGCCTCCCTCGTCAGTTTTATTCCGGCACACAAGCTTACTGACCAGCGTTACCACCGGATCCGGTCATTTCAGCTTGAGATTTCATTCCAGCCTTTGCCTACGAAGCGGGCAACACCAAACTCGGTTCCATGCAAATCAGGCTTCCGGCAACAAATCTGCGGCGATGCCTCGCTTCGTCGATATTCAGCAGGAGCGGCCAAGTTCCAGATTCGATCGCTATACACATCCAGCCGAGCCATGTTTCGCGCTTGGTTGTCGGCCGCAGCTCTGCTGCCGGAGCGCTCGCCTGGAACTTGGCAAGATGCGCGATCGCGCTGCTCGCCTCGCCAAGCCGGCCTGCGACCATTCACTGCATCCGGAACCGGAAAGTTGGACACATCCAAATACTTGTCTGACGAGATCAGCCGGGAGAGTCGACAGGTGTTTTGACTGCGGGGAGAGTCGACAGGTGTTTTGACTGCGGGGTCTGAAGTAGGCCGCTCTATCGACCCTGCACGGGCTGGAAATGCCCGGCCCACGTCCTCAGTCGATCCTTGCCCGGCCACGGTCGAGCCAGACCGCTCACTTCATGTTGTAGGCGAGGTTGGCCAGTCCGATTTGCCCCAATGACCAATCGGCGAGCGGCGCCGCGCCTCCTACTGCGGTCCGGTAGTTCAACCCCTATCGGAATGTCGCACGTATCCAGATTGATTTGCTCAATGCCGTCGGCGAGGCGTGACCCCACTCGCCGACGGCTCATATCCGCCTGGGTGCGAGGTCCTTGATCTTAAGCGGCTTGGGTGCTCGGGTGGACCACCATCGACCGATAACTCTCGATGATGGCCATGAACTCGTCGAACTCGCGGTCGGGTACGTTCAGCTGGTAGAGCTACGTCTTGATCTCGGTCGCGACGATGTCGAACTCTCGCTGGCTCACCGTCAGGTGCGCGTGGGCCTCGCGCATGTCGCGGCCGGGATAGCACTTCGGGCCGCCCGTCTGCTTGACGCTCCAGGCCGTGACCAGGAACTTGAACCCAGCATGGCCATTCTGGGCGTGGAACTCCGCCACCTTCGGGTTCGCGTTGGCCGCGCCATTCACGTAGAGCCGGTCGACGAGGTTATCGACGGCGGCGATGCCGTAGACCCCGCCCAGCCACTTGTACAGGCACGCGTCCTTGTTCACGCGGTCCGTCAGTTGCTCCGGGATGTCGGTGATCACCTCGGTCATGCTCATCTCCTCCCAGATGTTCGGTCCCGCTGTGTGGTGGTACGACTGACGCCGCATGGAGGGACGCGCTATGGGACAGGTTCTCCACGGCATCGCCACCACGACTGAGGCGATCCGTCGGGCAATCCAAGCTCGTCAAGAAAGCGTAAGAGCGGCGGCCAAGCGCTACGGTGTCAGCCCAACCACCGTGCAGAAATGGCGCTCACGCCAGACCAGCACGGATGCCCGGATGGGTCCGAAGGAGCGTCGCTCCAGCGTGCTGAGTTTGGAGGAGGCGGTTCATCGTCGCCTCGATGTCCTCGACGGCAAGACCGATATGCTCGATGCCCAGGCGCGGCGGTTCTGGCGATGCGCCAAGCCCCTCGGGAGCTTGCTCAATGAACAGGATCAATCCGCCAAGGTCGATTGTCACTCGGCTCGCAACGGAAGACCCGTCGCGGCGGATTTCACGGGCGCCGAGCGTTTCGACGTAGAAAGCCGCAGCGGCAACAGCGTCCTTGCTGCGCAGGTGAATATGATCGCAGCGGTAGCTCATCCCGGGCGCCTCCATGTTCGAATGAGTGCTTGTGCGTCGCCAACGTAGGGTCGAACGCAGACCGGAGTCAGCACGCTCGGCCAAGCCTCGCCGCTCCAGCTCCATGCAAGCCCTGAGAGCCGTCCCATTTCGCTCGGTGCTCGTGAGGCCCGCTCTGATCTTGATGACCGACGTGCTCATGAACTTGTCGGTCAAAGCGGCGAGAACTGCGCGCTCGGGGCTTTCCAACAGACGGATGTCAGGCTGATCCGATGGCTGAGGTCGAGCGGCAATCGTGGACGCTGCTCGACCCCCGGGCAGTTCACCTACTCGGCCAGTTCGCGCATCACCTTGATTAGGTCCGACTTGCCCTCGAAGCCGATGCCGGGCAGCTCCGGCATGACGATGTGGCCGTTCTCGACCTTCACGCCGTCCGGGAAGCCACCGTACGGCTGGAACAGATCGGGGTAGCTCTCGTTGCCGCCGAGCCCGAGGCCGGCCGCGATGTTGAGCGACATCTGGTGCCCGCCGTGCGGGATGCAGCGCGACGGCGACCAGCCGAACTGATGCAGCACGTCGAGGGTGCGCAGGTACTCGACGAGGCCGTAGGAGAGCGCACAGTCGAACTGCAACCAGTCACGGTCCGGTCGCATCCCGCCGTAGCGCAGGAGGTTGCGAGCGTCCTGATGCGAGAACAGGTTCTCGCCGGTAGCCATCGGGCCGGGGTAGAACTCGGAGAGCGCCGCCTGCAAGGCGTAGTCGAGCGGGTCGCCGACCTCCTCGTACCAGAACAGCGGGTACTGCCGCAGCATCTTCGCGTAGGCGATGCCGGTCTCCAGGTCGAAGCGGCCGTTCACGTCGACCGCGAGTTGCGCCTGCCCCTCGATCTCCTTCAGCACCTCCTCGATGCGGCGCTGATCCTCGTCGATCGGCGCGCCGCCGATCTTCATCTTCACGACGTTGTAGCCGCGGTCGAGATAACCCCGCATCTCGGCGCGCAGTGCGCTGTAGTCCTTGCCGGGGTAGTAGTAGCCGCCAGCCGCATAGACGAAGACGCGCGAGTTGGCCTCGCGCCCCTTCTGTTCGGCGAGCAGCCGAAACAGCGGCTTGCCGGCTATCTTGGCCGTGGCGTCCCAGATCGCCATGTCGAGGGTGCCGACCGCCACCGAACGCTCGCCGTGGCCGCCGGGCTTCTCGTTGGTCATCATCCCCGCCCAGAGCTTGTGCGGGTCAAGGTTGTCGCCGGCCTCGTTCAGCACGCTCTTGGGGTCGGCCTCGAGGATGCGGTTGCGGAAGCGCTCGCGAATGAGGCCGCCCTGGCCATAGCGGCCGTTCGAGTTGAAGCCGTAGCCGACAACCCGCCTCCCATCGCGCTCGACGTCGGTCACGACGGCCACGAGGCTCGCGGTCATCTTCGAGAAGTCGATGTAGGCGTTGCGGATAGGGGATGAGATCGGCTTGGTGATCTCGCAGACGTCAACGATACGCATAAATGTTCTCCCTAGTTTGAACAGTGTCTCGGAGTCTGGTTCGCGGCGTGCTCAGTGGGTCGAGAGCAACGCCTCGGCGTTACGGCGGGCCGCCGTCGCACTGGGCACGGGGCTCTCGGCGACCGGCTCGAGCAGCGCGCCCTCAGCCGTCGCCAAGCCCCGATCTCGGAAGGCCGCCTCGGCCTTGGAGCGGTCGAACGCGCCCTCCCACTTCGCGATGGCGATCGTGGCGATGCCGTTGCCGATCAGGTTCGTCACGGCGCGAGCCTCGTTCATGAAGCGGTCGACGCCGAGGAGGAGCACAAGGCCCGCAACTGGTACGGTGTGGATGCTGGACAGGGTCGCGGCGAGCGTCACGAACCCAGCCCCGGCGACCCCGGCCGATCCCTTGGAGGTGAGGAGAAGCACGCCGAGCACGACGAGCTGATCGCCAATGCCGAGCGGCGTGTTCGTGGCCTGCGCGACGAAGATCGCCGCCATCGTCAGGTAGATGCAGGTGCCGTCGGCGTTGAAGGTGTAGCCGGTGGGCAGAACCAGCCCGACCACGGACTTGTCGCAGCCCAGACGCTCCAGCTTCGCCATCATGCGGGGCATGACGGCCTCGGTCGAGCAGGTGCCGAAGGTGATGAGGATCTCGTCCTTGAAGTAGCTGAGGAACCTGGTGAGCGGTAAGCCGGCCCACCGGGCGACCGTGCCCAGCACGACCACAATGAACAGGATCGAGGTGACGTAAACGCCGAGCATCAGATAGGCGAGCGACCACACAGTGCTCAGGCCGTACTTGCTGATCGTGAAGGCGACGCCGGCCCCCGCGCCGATCGGCGCAAGCCGCATCACCATCGCGACGATGCGAAACAGCGCGTCGAGAAGGCTGTCGATGACGGTAACGACCGGACGGCTGCGCTCGCCGGCCTGCACGAAGGCAACGCCGAGCAGCACCGAGATCAGGATGATCTGCAGCATGGCGCCCTTGGCGAAGGCGTCCACCATCGTCGAGGGGATGATGTCCATCAGGAAGCCTACGAACCCGGGCTGCGCCTCGGCCGCCTTCGCGTAGCCGGCGATGGCGCCCCCATCGATCCGCGAGGCGTCGATATTCATGCCCTCGCCGGGTCGCATGACGTTGACCACCACGAGGCCGATCACCAGGGCGATAGTCGAGACGACCTCGAAATAGAGGAGCGACCGCACGCCGATGCGACCCACCTCCTTGAGGTTGCCCATCTTGGCAATGCCGACCACGATGGTGCCGAAGATGACCGGCGCGAGCAGCATCTTAATCAGTTTGATGAAGCCGTCCGCCAGAGGCTGGAGCTTGATGCCGATGTCAGGCAGAAAGTAGCCGACCAGTCCTCCGAGCACGATGCCGATGAAGACCTGCACATAAAGCTTGCTGAACCATGTTCTCACGGCATCGTTCCTCCAATTATTGGCGCTCCGGGCGTCGGAACGGAGGGCTCCTCATGCGGGAGCTTGAACACTGGCTACTTCTGGACAGGGTGGATTGGCCAATGCCATGATCGGTTTGCGCTATGCGCGAACGGCATTGGCATGGATCTCGACTGGCTCAAGGACTTCCTCGCGCTGGCGGAGCTCAGGAGCTTCTCGCGGGCGGCAGACGTGCGGAACGTGACGCAGCCAGCCTTCAGCCGGCGCATTCGTGCCCTTGAGGATTGGATCGGCACCCCGCTTTTCGTGCGGGGCGCGCAGGGTGCGTGCCTGACGCCAGCCGGCAACCACTTTCAGCCGCTCGCAGCCGACATGATGCGCAGCCTGGACCGGGCGCGGCGCGATACCCGAGCCGTGGGGGAACGGGATACGGTCGCGCTGTCCATTGCGGCAACGCACGCGCTCTCGTTCACGTTCTTCCCCGGCTGGATCCGCCGCCACATGCGGTTCGAGGCGGTCGGCACCCTCAGCCTGATCTCGGACAGCATGGAAGCCTGCGAGCAGATCATGCTCGGCGGCGAAGTGCATTTCCTGCTCTGCCATTACCACGCGGAAGCGCCGACGCGCTTTGACCCTGACCGCTTCCAGAGCGAGCAGGTCGGCGACGATGTCCTGGTCCCGTTTTGTGCGCCGAACGTCGAGGGCCGACCAACATGGCCCCTCCCTGGTACGGCAGAACAGCCGACGCGGCTTCTCGCCTACAGCCAAGCCTCAGGGCTTGGTCGCATCCTGAGCGCTCATCAAGCCGTCAAGACCGAAGCCGTGCATTTGGAAACCGGCTTTACCTCACACCTCGCCGCCACGCTGATAACGATGGCGCGGGAAGGGCACGGTGTCGCGTGGCTGCCGCAAACACTGGCGGATGAAGACTTGGCACGCGGCCGGCTCGTGCGCGCAGGTCCAGAGCACTTCGATATTCCGGTCGAAATCAGGCTTTTCAGATCGCCCGACTGCCGTAATCACGCGGCCGACGAGCTATGGTCCGTCCTAAGCTACATCAGAGCAAGCCGTCCACCACCCCCGCCTTGACCGCGCGTGGATGTGCAGAGCCTGCCGATTTCTGAGATCGTAGGTGGGCCGTGACACAACCTGAGATGCCTAGCCTGAAGCACGGCGGTGCTCCATAATACCCAATCCGCGAGGGTCCGCTTCAGAGCACACATCGGTCGTTGGAATTGAGCTGACCGAATGCCCGCTCGTGGCGCATTCCGGTTGTTCCGCCGAGCGCACGGAGATCCGCAGCCCCCCGATGTTTGCCAGCCACACAGCGGCCGCAGGCTGCTCTCGCCGGAACCTTGACCCTCATCGCATCAAACACGTCGCCGCAGGCTGTCGGGCCAAGTTGTCGCGGGAAGCCGCGCAACGATGCCTTCCGTTCACGAGCTGGCGAGCCTGCCCGGAACGGACCCAGAACAAGGAAGGGGAACGCCCCGACCATTCAGATCGATCGGAACACCAGCGGGATCAGAGGGTTAGGTGGAGCGGGCGATCGGGATCGAACCGACGACATTCGGCTTGGGAAGCTGTAGTCCGCCATTGATTTTGCTGGAAGGTGTTCCCCGAAGCCTACTGGTGGATACGTAGCAGCCGGCATGTGGAGGCCTGGCACAGCTGATCCATGCACTTCGGCAGGCCGGGCTCGACGGCGGCTGGGCACACAGTTTACACAAACCCGTCGACGTTCCGTCACATGAGAAGGTCCGCCAGACGAGCCCCTGATGGGAGCTGCTCAAAGTGGGCTGTCGTCCAAATATCCTGCGGCGACGGTCGTGCATATTGACGATGCAGAGGTGAAGGTCGAGGTCGAAGTAGCGTTCCGCTGATACGAGCAGGCCCTCGTGACGAACGATGTCGCGACGCTCGAGGCGCTCTTCCACGACGATTTTCGGACGATCCGCTAAGGTGCCGGCGAGAACCTTTACGGAATGGAAGAAATCCTCGCTTTCCGTCGCGCCTGCTCTGCAAAAAGGCTTGCTCGCGAATTGAAGAAAACGGTGATCACGATCTACGGTCGTGATGCGGCTGCGGCGATGACACTGTTCTCCCGCGCCACTAGAGCGGGGCTCGTCCGATCGGAAGCTGTGCTGGGCGGCTGAGGGTTGATGGGGCAAGGAGGAGGCCATGCCGACAACCTTGTCCGTCGATCTGCGC
>NZ_JBAWTG010000114.1:0-14350 GCF_037106235.1 Methylobacterium nigriterrae
GCGAGCAGGGCCAGCCGGAGTTCGTGAAAGTTGGTTCGAGTGATGTACGGCACCGTGAAGGGCCCTCCGTTCGTTGCGGTGGACGGCGTGTACGGCAGGGTCAGCATGCCGTGGCCGAAGTCGGTCCGGGCAAACCGAAATCGGCTGGATCGCAGGACGCCTGACTAGGCCAGCGTGCGAACCGGCCCTCGCGTACCTCGCCGACGTCGAGGCTTGAACTGAGTAGTGGCGCATGGACGTAGGGGGCGCACCTTAGGTGAGAGCTTGGTTGCGGACCGAGCCCGGCTGACGGAGAATGGCTTGCGAGGCGCACTACGCACCGGCCCCGAACCCGATTTCGCGACGATCCTGCGCTTGCTTGCAGCGCTCGGTGTCCGCGTGAGCCTCGCGATCGGCGGCGAAGCGCGCCAGTAGCGTCGAGCGGCTCGCGCCGCTATCTCTTCCGTTTTCTGAACCACTTATCCCGGAAGGCGGTCGCCTCGCGCCTGTAGTAGGCGACCGCGTCGGCTGCTCGGCGCGCCTTCCAATCGCTGGCGGGCGGGCGCCCTCTTTGTTCAGGCACGCGCTCTCGCCATTCATGGAGCAGTCGATTCAGGATGTGTGCGGGCACGTCCTCTCTCGTCGCTCGAAGGCGCTGCGGGTAGACGCCAGTCACCACGTAAGGTCGGCGGTCGCCGCCCGCGCCGTAGATCGCGTTCTGCGCCGACCACAGGGCATGAGGCAGAGCCTTGCCGAACTGCTTGCTCAGCAACTGCACCATGACCGCCTCCGCTTCCGCGTCGGAGACCGGGTAGAGCGTTCCGACATAGGCGCGCGCATTGGCGAACGTGAACCGGCCGGCGAGCTGATGCCAGGAAACACAAGCATTGTTGACGACGATCGGGCTTCCGCTCGCTGCCAGCGATGGCGACACCATCACCAGGTTGTTGTCAGCCATAGCCATCGCAGCGGAGCCCGGTACGCGCGGGATGTCCTCGCGCCTGATCGGCTTCAGCCGGTCCTCCTGCAAAGCCGCGTGAAAGTCGCTCAGTGCCGTTCCGACGTGCATGCCTCGCTTGGCTTCCGGATCGGTCCAGTCGACGCCGTCCAGCGAGTGATACCGCAAGAATTCGGTAAGCGAGACGACGTCCGGGTCGTCGGTGGCCCCGAGGCCAATCGCGATGTCGACTACGAGAACACGGTCGTATCCCTCGCTGTCCCGGAATTCGTAGGTCCAGCGGTAGCCGGAAGCGTCGCCGCAGTGCGTCGCGAAGATCAGCAGGTCGTAGGGAAATAGCTCGACGAGCTCAGTGATCGCGCGCACGGTCGCGCCATCCCGGCTGTAGCCGCGTACAAACATGCGCCGCTCAGGCAGCAGTTTTGCTGCCGCTTCGATCTCCGGCGCCCGGACTTTGCCTGGGTCTACCAGGGCAGCGACATTGGTGCCACGGCTTCCCGGCTGCTCTGCGGTGAAGCCGTTGACGATGGCGATGCCAAGGTCGGGATACTGGAAGAGGTGAGTGGAGGGCACTTCGGGGAACGCCGCGCCGAAAGGCAGTTCCCGTGTGATGAACGTGACCGACCCGTTCGGCGGGATGCGCAGGTCGCCGCACATCTGGCGCAGCCGCCGCTTGAGCCAGGCTCGCGTGTCACCAGGCGATCTGCCCGGGGCGTCGATGCTGTAATACGCCTCCAGCAATTCAGCGCGCTCCGCCTCATCTGTCGGGTCGATCAGGTAGAGGCCGGCGTTGAGCGAAAACGCGTAGTTGGCGGCGATCACCTCCGAGAGGAGTTCGCCGCGCTCGCAGACGACAAGATGGCCGGACTTGCCGGGCACCAGGTCAGGCGGCGTCGTGTGGTCGGTGAATTCGATCGGCCGCCGCGCATATAGTGCCGTCAACATACCAAGGCCGATGTACTCTCGTCCCCAGACAAGCGGCGCCTTTCCGGCGATCGATCGACCGGCACCAAGCGGTGCAACATTGGGGTCCGTTACAACCGCGGTCAGATTGGTAGGCAACTTGGCGGCCAGCGCGCGCTCGGCGTCAGGCGCTAGTCCCGCCAACAGAATCCTTGTGGACTGAAGCCGCGCGAGGGCATTGTTCCGGCGGATCACCTCGCTGTCACGGTCCGGCCGGGTCATGCGCGGGCCGTCGAGCAGGGGTAGGTAGGTTCGCGGCTCAGCGAGCGCACAACTCAGCCGAGCAGCGAGATACGGATCGTCGGACACGATCGCCGTTTTGGACAGCCCAGGGCACACAACTGTCGCGCTGCTCAACTGTCTCCGCTCCTGCAGCTCTGACGGGGTCGCCGTGCTGTCGCATGGGTCTCGCGAACCGCCAAGCTATGGCTGCTCAGAGACTGGCGTGTGATCGCTGCTGCGGCGGACCTGCGCCAGAGATTTTTTTCTGCCCCGCGCGTGGCTCTTGCCGAGCAGTCAATCAGACTTGAACGTTCATTCAGTATTACTCAGGCTCGGCTACGCCCTTTGATTTGTAGTAGGCCATTCAGCGTCGGTTTAATTTGGGCGGATAGACTGAGAATTCTACGAGGAGCGCAATGTCGAAGACGATTGGCCCCGATCGCCCCATTTGGCCTCCGGTGCCGGAGCCCGCAGATCCTGCGCCCGCTCCAAATTCCGCCCTGTGATTTAGCGCACGGCCTCCGGGTTCGCGTTGCGATCTTGTGCCCACCTCTCGTCGTGGAGGGTGAGAATGATGTCAGACGTTCACGAACAGCTCGTTGCGGCTCTCCGCGCCGTGGTTGCCCAGAGCCCCGATGCTCATGCCCTTGTCGTTCATTCTCTTGAGGACGTTGAGCGTGAACAGCCGGCACGCTCACCGCGATCGGCCCAAGAGGTGCCGGGCCCCTACGCGCCGAACTCTTGGTCGATCTACGCTCGGCGCGCTCACTGATCAGCCGCGGGTTGCGCACTGAGGCCTGAACGCACCGAGGGAAGAGTGGACGGCTCTTGCAATCCAGCCGCTGATCCTGACACGATGCGGTCCAGCGGGTGAGCTACACGATCGTTCCGGATCCCACGCCCTCGGCGAAATCACAGCGACCGGCTGGCCGGTTACTCTGATCGGCTCGCCGTAGCTCGGTCCCGGCTTAGAAGTTGAGCATGTACTCGACGTAATCCCGCTGGTACTCCCAGTGCTCGACAAAATTTTCTACACCTACGAGGTTCAGCTGGAACTCGGCGATCCACTGCCCGCATTCACCCAGGGATTTTACCCACGCCTGAACCTCGGACGGCATCCGCTCCACCTCCTCAAGGAGGAAGAGGGGCGGATCATGATACTCGCCGCCTGCAGGACGTTTCGCCATTGCTTCCACCCCGAACACGGGCAGACTGGCGCTCCTGCCATTTTTGCCGATCAGGTCGGCCGCATCCCGGATCTCCGGAACCACCTTCGCCGCAGGGGCAGGTTGGTCGAGGCGCCAGCCTCATCTCGATGCAAAGATGAAATTGCGCTGATTTCAGCAGGAATTCAAGTTCCGGCCGCCGTCTCAACATTGGAGCGGAAACTGTGCAGATCAAAGGCGCCGGAGCCACTCTATGGTATCTTGCACTCTGGCGTTTGCGCTCACAGAACGATGCGGAGGCGTGACCAAATATGGCGGGCGCTGATATTACGAGACTTGATTAGAGATACGTTATGCAAAAAGTCTAGTTAATGCCTTTCGAATGCAGCTTCAACTGAGCTGTATTGCACGTTGCGTTAGCAACTTAGCAGGGTTAGCCATTGGTGTTCGAAATTTGGTGCCGCCGAGCAACACATCGGAGCAATTGAAGCGATTTGCGAACGCAATCGGCACAATGCGTATCTTGAGGAGCCAGAAACCTGAACGTATCGCTTGACAGACACGGCCTCCAATCCTGTATGGGAATGTGCGACTACGGCCATCACCGCCTGAGAGGCGCGCAAAGAACGGGCTGGGCGTAGGGGGAATACTAATGTCAACGAAGAAGACGCCTAATATTGTTCCCTTGGCAGCTGCTCTTGCCGCTCTCCCAGGAGCGGCCGGCATGGTGGCGTCAGCAGACGCGGCCGTCCCGACCAATCAGGCGAGTGAGCCAAGTGCGGTCAACAAGGACCTTGCTCCGGCGAACACCTTCGTGTCGGTCGGCAAGGACTTCCTCAGCTTCACCGTGAGCAAAAGCGCGGAGGGCACCATCGTCGCGGACCACCGTTCGCATGCCTCGCACTCGTCGCACTCGTCGCACTACTCCAGCCGGTAACGCCCCGCCGTGTCAGAGCTTGTGGTCGCATTCGAACGCTCGACCCAGAGCCTTGGTGCGCTGCGTGAAGCAGCGTACCGCCTCATCGGAACGGGTTCGTGCCGCATCGAGAGTGAGGGCGAGCGCCTTGTCTGTCACTTGGAGGCGACCCAGAACCCGAAGGCCCGCCGAGCGGCAACACCGGCGGAGCTGCGGGAGCAATTCCTGAACCTCGTGACCGACGAGAACCTTCGCGAAAAGGTCGCGTCAGAGACCAGCCACGTTCGCGACCTCGTCATGGCGCTCGCCTTCGGTGCGTGGGCGCAGGCGGAAGCGGTTTAAGCTAGAATCATCATGTCTCGCTTCCTCCCGCCCGCCGAGTTCACGGCGGGCGCGTCCGAACTGCAACTCCTGCTGCTCCGCTTCGAGCCGATCACGGAAGACACATACATCGCCGCCAACATGGTCGGCGAGTCCTCCTACTGACGCGGGCTGAGCTTGAGCGGCTGACTGCTCTCGATCTTGTCCCAGGGGACGGACTCTACGAACGTGCCTTCTCCAAGCTCTTGGTCGCGCGGAAGGGTCAGAGGTCTCAGCTCCAGCTGCTCGGCTTGCGCCTGCGAAGCCGAATGGCGTTCCTCCGCCAGCCGACTGGCCTGCACATCTTCGTCGTGACGCTGCGGTGTGAGCACTCGTGCCCGTACTGCCAGGTCTCACGCCGAAGCACGGACAAGTCCCGCTTCGACATGAGCGAGGAGACCGCGATGCGGGCCCTCGCCGTGGCCCTTTCCTCGCCGTCGAAGGGCGTCAAGATCGAGTTCCAGGGTGGTGAGCCGCTCCTGAACTTCGGCCTGATTAAGACGGTCGTGGCGGCCGCCCGTGAACAGGCTCCCACGGCGGGCAAGCAGGTTGATTTCGTCATCACCTCGAACCTCGCGCTGCTCGACGACGAGGTGCTAACCTTCTGCCGCGACAACAACGTCCATCTGTCGACCTCGCTCGACGGTCCTGCTGATCTGCACAACGGCAACCGGCCTCGCCCGGGCGGGAACAGCCATGAGCTCGCCGTTGATGGCATTCGGCGCATCCAACAGGAGCTCGGCAAGGACCGCGTCGGCGCGCTCATGACGACGACCGCGGCCAGCCTCGACCGCGTCGAGGAGATCGTCGACGAGTACCTGAAGCTCGACCTTGATGGCATCTTCCTCCGCGCGCTCTCGCCCTATGGCTTCGCGATCAAGACGAAGCAGTTCGCCAAGTACGACACCGAGCGATGGCTCGCCTTCTACGAGCGTGGCCTCCGTTACATCCTGGACATCAACAAGCGTGGGACCCGCTTCCCGGAGTTCTATGCCACGATCCTGCTGAAGCGGATGCTGACCGATCGCCCGATCGGCTACGTCGATCTGCGAAGCCCTGCCGGAACGGGGCTCGGCGCGCTCGTCTACAACTACGACGGCAAGGTATTCGCCTCGGATGAGGGTCGGATGCTCGCCGAGATGGGCGATGCCGCGTTCGAGTTGGGCAGCCTTGAGGAGGACGATTACCGCTCGCTGATCGTCTCCGAGAAGCTGACAAACATCATCGGCAGCTCCCTGGCGCAATGTGCGCCGCAATGCTCAAGCTGTGCCTTCGAGCCGCACTGCGGTTCCGACCCAGTGTTCCACCACGCGACCCAAGCGGACTACACGGGCATCAAGCCACTTTCGGAGTTCTGTGCGCGGCAGAAGGGCATTCTCAAGCTCCTGATCAATCTCCTTGAGAACTCTCCGGAAGACGCAGCCGTGCTGAGACGGTGGGCCGCCCAATGAAGCCGCTAACCCTGCGCGCCGCGGCCCTTGAGACACAGGGCTTCTCGGATACTGCCGGGAGCACGGTATTGCGCGCCCGTGCCCTGTCCTCAGCTGAGGCCCCGTTGCTGCAGGATGCCGCCCTCGTTGCATCTTTGCAGGATGCGGTGCAGGCAGCCTCTCGTGGCTATCGCACCGCCCTGCTGCACGCCGATGCAGAGCCAGGAACAGAGGCGCTTGGACGTTTCGACGGCTTCATCCGCCTTCCGAGAGACCTCGGCTACATCGGGGACGGGGACGTCCTGGGCTTCCATGCCGGCAGCGGCCGAGCACGCGTCCTCTTCCGCCGGAATTCCAAGCACAACTCCTTCCTCGTCACCGAGCGCTGCAACCACTACTGCCTGATGTGCTCCCAGCCCCCGAAGCGGGCGGACGACGGCTGGATCCTGGACGAGATCGCGGCCACGCTCCCGCTCATTCACCCCGAGACCAAGTCCCTGGGCTTCACGGGCGGCGAACCCTTGACGGAATGGGAGAGATTCATCCCGCTCCTGGCCCAGGCGCGCGATTGCCTCCCGAACACGGCCGTGCACGTCCTGAGCAACGGCCGCGCCTTTGCGTCGCCCGAGATCACCGAAGCCTGGGCGGCTGTGCGCCATCCCGACCTCTGCGTAGGCATCCCTGTCTATGCCTCGTCGGATCACCTGCACGACTACGTCGTTCAGGCCCGAGGCGCGTTCGACGAGACGATCCTCGGCATCCTGCGGCTCAAGGACAAGGGCCAGCGCGTCGAGATCCGGGTTGTCTTGCACAAGCTGACGATCCCGGCGCTTATCGAGACCTGCACATGGATCGCGCGTAATCTCCCCTTCGTCGACCACGTGGCGCTGATGGGATTGGAGAACACGGGCTTCGCCCTCGCCAACCAGGACCTCCTCTGGATTGACCCTGAGGATTACCGCAGCGAACTCGCCCTAGCCGTGGACATTCTCGCGACCGCCGAGATCACGACTTCGATCTACAATCTCCCGCTTTGTCTCGTTGACAAGCCCATCTGGCGGTTCGCTGTCCAATCCATTTCAGACTGGAAGAACGCCCACCTGCCGGAATGCTCGGACTGCGCAGTACGCGCCCAGTGCGCGGGATTCTTCACGACAGGGCGTCTCAGGACAAGCCGCGGCATTCGTCCCATTGCCGCTTGAACCAAACGGTTCGCCTTTTCCAGCTCGTTCCAAATAGGGAAAGTTTGAACATGCTAAGGCTGCGGCTCGCCGCGATCGGCTGCGTCATAGCTGGCCTCGTGGGCGGCGCTACCGCGCGGGAGTTCAGGGAGCCGAATGAGAGTACCCTCGATCGGCACGGTCACTATCAAAGCCGAGACGGCTCTTCGGTCCACCAACCCGCCCACACGCTGGATGGATTAAAGCCGGACGGTGCGTCGGCGCGTTGCCTCGATGGTACCTGGAGCTTCAGCCATACCCATCGCGGAACATGCTCGCGACATGGTGGCGTCGCGAGCTGGGAAGAATAAGACCTCGCACAAAGACTTTGGTGGAGGCTACTTCAGCCCTTCAGGCGCTTGTTGCATTCCAAGTAGTAACCGCCACCCTTCTGGATCCAGTTCAGACCGCCATTTCCGGGGCCGCCGGCAGCCTTATTGACGTTGTATTGATCCAGGCACGTCTTCTGGCGCGCCTTGCCCGCAGACAAGCTCCCGTACTTTGGGTCAATTGCCTTCGGGAACACGGCAGAGCCGGCTGCAGGCGGCGTTGCGGACGGAGCCGGAGCAGGCTTCGCAGCAGCGGTGGCCGAATTGGGCGACGGAGCAGCCGTTTTCGCACCCGGGGCGACAGGGTTCTGAACTGTCGTCGTCGGTACATCCGGCGCTGCTCCGCACTCGACCTTGCGGAAGTCGTTCCACTTCTGACCGTTCAGCGTGCCAGCTTGCTTTGCGGCCTGGTACTTCGCAGAGCACTCCTTGGTCGTAAGTGCCAAGGCAGGGTCAATCGCCGCACATGACAAAGCGGCAAGGAAGACGGCAACAAACAGGCGGTTCATGAATGGTAACCCCAACATCGACGACGGTGCTTCAAGGCCAACGTTGACACTCAACTGAGCGCGACGAGCGAGCTTATGAACTCTCAAGACTGAAGGCCTTCGCGATGACCAGCCCTGTGGTGGCCATCCACAAGCTTTGAGAAGCGGGCGACCGGAAGACCGCTTGCCAGCTTGCGGTTTAGGCCTCGCCCGATCCGCCTTCGTCGCGGCCCAGGATCTCGAGCGTGCGCAGGATCGCCATCCCGATCGCATCCGCATCGATCCGGCCCTCCGGTGTTGCCGGCGTGACGGCGACCGCTTCCACTTCGTCACTGTCGACTGCGCCGACAAAGACCCTGAGCAACGAGCCCTCCGGGCCGTGGTCGTCCTGCACGAGGCCGCCCGATAGGCCGGCCTCCTCGCCGTAGAGGCAGACCGCCTCGATTATCTGCACTCCACGAGCGAGTGCTCGAGCGGTTCGGGCACTCGGATGGCGTCGAAGCCGCGCTCGGCAAGCCGGCGCAGCTCGCGACTGAGGTTAGCTGAACCTTCGCCGACTACGATTCGCCTCTGGCTGGCGCCGGCTCAGAGCGAGCAGACGAGGCAGCCGTCTCAAAGGTGCGGGTCATCGCCAGGCTCTAGGCCACCGAGCGTCTCGACGAGCGGCAGGTTCTTGCGGGTCGCCTCGCGGCGCGCTTCTGAACGTTCCCAGTTTTCGTGGATCTGCTGCACGCGCTCGGGCCTCCTGAGTTCTCGCAACGGCTCGCCCTGGCACCAGTGGAACTGCTGGCCGTGCTGCACGGCCCGCTCCTCGTACTCGGCGGCGAGGTCGAAATAGACCGGATGGGTCTCGAGCAGGCGGACCCACTCGATCTTCTGCTGGTAGAAGCAGAAGTAGCAGCCCGAGCGGGAGCGGCCCCATTCCATGTAGGGCGGCAGGCCCAACCCCGAGTCCTCGAGGATGCGGATGATGTCAGCCCTGACGAGGCCGTCGTCTTGGAATGGGTAGACCGCGAGGATGTTCGGCTTCGTACTGATGTACCCTGTCCGGTTCTCGTCCGCGCGCAAGCCCACGTAGTTGATCACAGGGCCGTCCCCGACGTAGGCCTCAAAGGGCTTGAGCTTCAGCATCCTCGTGCACCACCGACGGTGGTTGGACGGCAGCATGCCCCTATAGACGGCCAGCCAGTGGTCGAAGCTGTCCTCGGGCGTCGTGCACACGATGGCCTTGTCGAGGATCGCTTCCAGCCGCGCGATGTAGTCGTAGGTCTTGGGCAGCTCCTTGCCGGTGTCGTGGAAGATATACTCCATTGCGGGGATGCGGTCGCGCAGGTAGATCGCGAGAGCCGCGCTGTCCTTCCCGCCCGAGAGCGAGAGGATGTGCCGGGGTTCGGCACCGCTGGCGGCCCCCAAATGGGCGTAGGAGATGGGCCCGTGGCTCATGGCGCTTCCGATCCCCCCGTGCGATTGCTCGCCTTCGCCGGTGGTGCCTTAGCGGCCGCGGGCGCCGCCATCTCCTCCCACAGCAGATCTATGAGCACGCGCATCCGCATCTGCCTGTCGGACGGCAGCATCTCGTCCATCGCCTCGAAGCACTTTTGATGCACGACGTCTCGCGCTCGGCTCTCGATGATGCGAACGTGGTCCTCCCCGTCCGCCCTCGTCAGGTTGATGCGGACAGCGGCACGGTCCGGCACCGACCGGCCCTCTCCGAACGCGGCCGCCTCGACCTTGCGGAAGAGATCGGCGAGCGCCGCGAGCTCCTCGAACCAGCGCCCCTCGTCAGTGCCGTTCCACCTGGAGGGCGGCTTGGAGACGACGTAGCTCGCCAGTGCCTCGGCCCAGGCGTCGTCGGAGGTGCCGGGATCCCGGAGGCGCAGCGCGAAGGTGCGCAGGCGCGGTTGGCTGGCAGTCAGCGAGGCCCGCGCTGCGCGGGCGGCTAGTGCGGCGCGATCGAAGCCTTTCCCGCCGCCGATGGCCTCCCATGCCGTCGACACGATGCGTCTCAGGAGGCGAGGATAATCGGCGCGCAGCTCGTCCACCGCTTCCTGCAGGCGGGCAACGAAGTCCCTGGAGCGGCCGTCATCGGTCTCGGCGGCGAGGCCGAAGGGTTCCACCCCGCAGGCAAGCGGAAGGTCCTTGAACAGCATAGTCGCCGGCTCGGAGGCGGACAGCAGGACGTCGCGGACCGCCGCCGAGCGCCGGCTTAAAACTCCGGCCCGGCGGGTGTATTCCGGAAGCCGCGCGGCAAACCGGCACAACGGCTGGACGACGTCGAGGAGCTCGGGCGGCCGCGCGGTGCGGGGGTGCGGGTCTGCGAACGTCTCGGCCAAGCGCCGGAACGCCTCCGCCCGCACTCCTTCGATACGGCAGTGCTGAATCTCGAACGTCTGCGGAGCCTTGATCAGCCGCGTTGCGTCCTGGCCGACGAATGATGGCTTGAACGCCCCGTTCTCGTAGATCGCGAGCTCGTGCGCCCGCATCTTCATCACCAAGGCCAGCAGAAGCGGCGCGACACCGGCGCGGACGCCGAAGGGCTTGCTGGCGAGCGCCTTCAGAATCGTCGGCACGCCGAGAACGCAGCTCGGCCCACCTTCTGGTTGTTTAGGTCCTCAGGCGATCAAAACCCTACCTATGATTGAGCCGAGACCGGTTCGGCAAAGACCAATTCGCACGCAAACCGGGCGTGAAACAACGTTGCGGCAGGTCCCTGCGTGGTGGGAGATGTTGCCTGACCATCACTCAGTTGATCGGCTGGGTTATCGCTTGGGACCACGAAGACTCTGATGAGGTGCGGATCGAACCCGATAGGAACCCCCTAATCCTAGGTGCCGTTGAACCGAAAACCGGAGGAGGCGCACTATGGCAGAGATGGGTACCTCATCGGCTGCGAGCCATCCGCTCATCGAGAGTGACCACATCGAGGGCACGGCTGTTTTCGACGCGAACGGGAAGCGGATCGGGACTATCAAGCGTCTCGTGATCGAGAAGGTCAGCGGCCATGTCGCCTATGCCGTCACCTCATTCGGCGGCTTCTTAGGCGTGGGTTCCGAGACCCATACGATCCCATGGGAGCATCTGCACTACGACACGAAGCTCCACGGCTATCGCACGTCCATCACGGCGGAGCAGCTGCGCCAAGCACCCGAGTTCTCCCGGCGTGACGAGGCTCTCCTGTCTGGGCACGACTGGCAGAAACTCCGCGACTACTACATGGAACCTATGTAAGGATCACCCCGCGCTCGGCCCTCGTGATCGGCCTCCACGAGATGGCACTCCGCCCAGTTTGGTGTGGCTGGCGAAGTCAGGCGGCTGTGGCGGGGTGAGGAGGCAGCCAAGATGGCTGCGACGCGGGGGTGCGATCGGCTCGCCTGCGATTCAGCGAATGATGCGAGCCAGGTTGAGCGCGGCGGCCGTCGCGATGTGCGGTAACCAGACCTTAGCCAAACCAGCATAGCGCGCCCAGCACAAGCCGAAGCTGCGAGCCGCCAGCGAGAGTGCGGCCTCGATGCCGGCGTATCGCGCGTAGAGTCAGGCGAAGGCGGCCGTGTCCTGGCGCTAGCGGGCTTGGGTGAGCGCCTCGTGACGCGCCCATGGAGGACTTCTTCGGTTCCCTCAAAACCGAGCGCGTCCACGGGGCTCAGTTCTGCACCCGCGACGAAGTCAAGGCGGCCATGTTCGAGTACATCGAGGTTCGACAATCGACAGCGTTTGCACCCATGCTTAGGCGTCCGCACTCCAGCTGAGATGCGCGCCAGCATGCAGAAGGGCATCACACACGTCGCGGCATGACCTTCTGATCCCACTGACCTGACCGGCTGGCTTTGAACCGGGCTGATTGCGAGGATCAGCTAGGACCGGAGGAGCTGGAGATGAGGCGAGGACAGAGGCCGAGCGCGGAGCAGGTGGTGCTGATGCTGCGCCAGATCGAGGTGCAGGCAGCCCAGGGCAAGAGCATCGCCCTTGCCTGCAAGGAGGCGGACATCTCTGAGCAGAAGCTGAGGGACGAGTGCCTACGACAGGAGATATTCCACTCGCTGAAGGAGGCACAGGCTGTGATCGGTCTTTGGCAGAACACCTACAACCGCGTGAGGCCGCACTCGTCCTTGGGCTATTGGCCGCCCGCGCCCGTCAGCTTCCCGGACGTAGCCTTCCGCCTACCCATGACCGCTACCATGCAGTAGCCTCGCAACTGGCCCGGTCCAAAATACCGGTCAGGTCACCCTACTCGCCACTGGCCCGCGGCGTCCTCACCGCGAAGTACGATCCCGACGCGCCGCCGCCCGAGCACAGCCGCGCGGGTCGTCAGGACACCCGCATGATGCAGACCGAGTGGCGTCCCGAATCGCTGCGGATCGCGCGGATCCTGCAGGTGCATGCCGAGCAGCGCGGGATCACGGGCCGGACATTTCGCGGCGAGTTGGGTGCTGAACAACGCCCTCGTCACCTCCGTCATCGCCGGGCCGCGCACCGAGCAGCACTGGTCCGACTACCTCGCCCGGCTACAACGATCCCGCCTACCCGATCGAGGGGCGCGTGACACTGGCGGATCGAGACACCTGATTGGTGTTCTAACGACAACCGCGGCAGGTATTGCGGCAACAAAGATGACCATTACACGTGCAGAGCCGTTTATCTTTGCTGGTCCAGTCAACCACAGAAACATCGCCCTGTCTAATCTAATGTGCTCGCTTCACTGCACGGGTCAGCGCCGCGAGGGCGCAGGAGGCAATGCGCGTTTCCTTGGAGTCCGCTCGGCTCGTGAGGATTACTGGGATACTCGCGCCGAGCACAAGTCCCGCGCAGGCAGCCCCACCGAGGTAAACGAGCGACTTGTACAGGCTGTTGCCAGCATCGAGATTGGGCACCACGAGAATGTCTGGGTCACCCGCGACCTGAGAGACGATGCCCTTTGTACTGGCCGAGGCCAGCGACACCGCGTTGTCGAAGCCGAGCGGACCGTCGAGCGTGGCACCCGCGATCTGGCCGCGATCGGCCATCTTGCAGAGTGACGCCGCATCGATCGTCGAAGGCAGTGATGGGTTCACCGTCTCGACAGGGGCAATGATTGCAACCTTGGGGTTGGAAATGCCGAGGTCGTGAGCAAGATCGACGGCGTTGCGGACGATGTCAGCCTTCTCGACGAGGCCTGGCGCGAGATTGACGACGGCATCCGTCAGCATCAGGGGCTTGTGGTAGGCCGGGCAATCGAACCAGAAGACGTGGCTTGCTCGTCTGTCCGTGCGCAACGGGCTGTCGCGGCGAACGACCGCCCCGAGCATTTCGTCTGTGTGGAGGGAACCCTTCATCAGAGCACTGACCTCGCCAGCACCAGCAAGGGCCACAGCGCGCCGGGCAGCTGCGTGTGCATCCGTAGCCTCGACGATCTCGAGCCCGGTTAACTCCATGCCGGCCTCTGCCGCGACCTTGCGGATCAGCCAGGCTGGACCGACCAGGACCGGCTCGATGAAGCCTTGCCCTTGCGCTTCGAGGGCCGCTTCGAGGGCACTTTTCTCACATGGGTAGACCACGCCGACGCGAAGTGGCCCATAGCTTCGGGCCAGTTCTGTCATGGCTACAAGCCTCGGATAGGTAACGGTCGTCTGAGGCATCGACATCGGGGGACTCCTCACAGGCTTTACGTCATGTCAGCGTGGCCGCCAGGGACTTGGCCGCGGCGTGCAAGCTCAGTAGGCGCTCGGCGACGTTCTCGGAGAGCCGCACGACCGCACGAGCTGAGTGCGCGCAGCCTCTTTCCAAGAGAAATATATTTTTCATTCCGCAAGGCGCATCGAAAACTAGGAAGACTGGCCTCGAAAATCGGTACGCTTTATATCAAATTTCTGAATGTTCGGCCAGAGTGTAGATAATTTTCTCCCGCTTCAGCAACCGCCAGTCTGTCTCTGGGGTTGCCTACCGAAGCCATCGGTTTCCCTTAGAGGCGCAGGCGCCAAGACCTGCGAACGCCGACGGCCAGGATGACGAGGAACGCTCAACGGACGTCGAGGCTGACCCTGGCTGTCGCGCGGATCGGCACGTCTGGCTGAGGTCGCTACGATAGTCCGGACCAGGAGGGCTGTATGCTTCGGCTCAGTCGTTTTAAGGCAACTGATCGGGTTCTGCTGATCATCTGCCTGATGTATTTGATCACCTACATCGACCGGGTGAATATCGGCACCGCCGCGCCGGTCATGCAGAAGGAACTCGGCCTCTCGAACGTCGAGCTCGGCCTCGCCTTCTCGGCCTTCGCCTATCCTTACGCCTTCTTCCAGATCGCGGGCGGCTGGCTCGGCGATCGGCTCGGCCCGCGGATGACCCT
>NZ_JBAWTG010000115.1:0-14253 GCF_037106235.1 Methylobacterium nigriterrae
CAGGCCGAGGCTGCCGCAGCTGAGGCGCAGTTGGACCTAGAGCGGGCCAAGCAGGTCATCGCCACGATCCTGATGGGATGAGCCGATGCCACGCTGGCTGATCGTTCCCGTCTACGCGCTGATCCTCTTCCCGCCGGCTGGAATGCTGCTGCTCATCGTGTGGCCGCTGACGCGGCTCAGCGGCGTGCTGTTCGCGCAGGACCTGGAGGTCTTCGCCTTAGCGATCGCGGCTGCTGGCGTGAGCCTCCTTCTAGCGACACGGGCAACCGGTCAGGCGAACAACTACCAGGAAAGATGGAACCACCGTGCCTGAACCCGAGGTTGGTCATTTCCAGGCACAGAACGTCCATGCCCTACACTCTCCACCGCCTCGCGGCCGGCAGCTACGACCTTGTGCTCGACGGCGTGGTCATCGGTGGCGTGGTTCGCGACATCACTGCCGGTGGTGACGTGAGACGATGGCGCGCCGAGCTATTGGACGAGCTTCCAGCCGCGCAGAGGCCGCACCCCTTCATCGACGTCGAGCATCGCTTCGACACCCTCGACGAGGTGCTGTTCTGGCTCGGGGATGCCTCGGTCGCCGACAACAGCTGAGCTGGCGGGCTCGCTAAACAGGGTCCGATTGGCCCAGGCATTTCAAGAGAGAGGTCACCCCGTGACGACTGACGAAGTCGACGATCTCAATCGAGCGCGCTCGGCCCTTGTGAGGCAGCGGAGCGCCATTGCCAAGAGGCTCGGCAGCATCGATCTGGCGCCGGTCTCGATGGCCGAGGATCTGACGCGCGTCCTCTTGGCAATCGAGGCTGTGGACCGTGTCCTCACGGATGCAGGTCATCCGTATTTTGACGCCCGCGAGTGAAAAGGGCGGATCTGCAAGGCGAGCAGAGCGGTATCGTCGGCACCATGTTCCGTGCGAGGGTGGTTGATGATCAACCGCACCTGGACGGCCACGAAGGCAACCCTCGGCATCGGGCTGCTGGTGCTTGGCGCTCTATACGCAGCGCAGAAACTCGACCGAGAGCGAGCCGCAGAATGGTCGCAACGGATGAGCGATACCGGAAATGCAGCAACGGATGGCTCGCTGACCTCGCTGGCACGCACGCCCGGCGGCCAGACACAAGGCCCATCCAAGTAGGAGCGCATTTTGCTTAAGCAGGCTATCTGAAGTCGTGAGAGACCGCACATGACTGCAAGCCGAGCGACTCTTCTGGTCTGTACAGCCGCATTGGCAGGGATCGTCATTTTCGCCGGAAGAGATTTCGCGTTGAAGCTGTTCAGTCCTCTCTTGGTCAGCCACTCCTCAAGGGCTGTTGCCTGTCGTGGAGAAGCAACGTTGAAGTTTCCTGGTGGCGCGAATGAATTTGGCGCCTCAAACACCGACAACAAAAACATCCTCGAACGCCGCTCATACGTTCAAGCATGCCTTTCCGGTCAGGCTAAGGAGTAGGAAAGCTCACCCGCTTCAGTACTTGTGGCGGCCGCTTAGACGGGTGCGCGGGCCGTTCCACACGGGCAAGCCCGGCAGGTCCTAGCCGAGATCGAGCGGGCGCTCACGATTGCCCACACCCATCGCTCACTCCTCCTCAGCTTCGTAGACGAGGCTTGATCGAAGCGGGTGCTTGCTCCAGTTCAGGTCCGAGAGTGCAAGCCTCCGGGGCAGCGTTGCAGAACGTCGTCGGTAGGTGGGCGCTTTGGTAGGGCCAAGCCCAAAACCATGCGGTCCGTCAGTGTCCGCGGATCAGCAGGAGCACGAGGGCCGCAACGACAGCCTCGGGCCGAGCACCAGAGTCGCAAGGTACGATCGGGCTTGTACCCTTTCGGGTTCAGGCGCACAGAAGGAGTTACCGTGAACTCACACACGCGGTTGGCCAAAGGCCCACTGGGAAGAAGGCGCCGTAGCTGTACGTGCACAACGCATACCGTTGCCGGATCAGGTGTGATGGTGAGTGGCCTGGATAACTCCGGCGGACCCGATTGCTCCCAAGCGCAACAAACCGTCTCCTGATTGCCACAACCTTTCGCGTCTGCCAGTGGGCTCGGTGCATGCGCAACGCCTGCCCGGCATATCGAACCCGCGCTCGAGCGACATGCCTAGCGCTCCAAGCTGGATGTAGAGAAGCGGTTCGGGAACGCTGGCGGATGTGGGCCACCCGTTGGGTTTGGCTGAGAAGCTGCCGTCTGAGCTTTGCGTAGCGCAGCCTTTTCCGCGGGGCGGCAGCAACGCGCACAGGGGAGGTGTTTTTCGCCGTCTCCGGTGCTTTAGCTTCTAGGTCTCCCGAAGGTGGCGAGTGCCTCGCAAGCACTTCACCCGGGTTCACGGGAGGGGCTTTCACGGGCTGATGGGCTGTCCCGCATCCCACGCAGATCGAGTTGGTCAGGCGCTTCCAGCTCCGCTCGTTGTCATCCAGTCTCTTCTGAACCACCGATCGGTAATCTGGCGTCGCGTCATTCTGCGGGAGCGGCTGATGCGTTGAAGCAGCACCCGCCTTCACGGGCGACAGGGGTTTCGGCCCGTCATCACGCTTCTGTCGCAATGCATTATTTGATTGTGGATCGTCCTTAAAGCGGTCAAGGTAAGCTGAAAGCTTGTCGTCCGCGCTTCTCAACGCGTCATCCACGGTTCCGCTGTCGTTTTCTACCGCCCTTGCAGAAGAAACCGACGCTGCATCCGTCAGCATCAGGAATGCCGATAGGATTATCCAGCTACTTGCTCGCATCGACCCTCCCCGCGTGCTTCTTGTCTTCTATGGGCAGCGGATAAATTTTAGGGACTGAGCAGCCTAACGGTAATTATCTGCGATAACGACTTTGAATATTTGATCTTATGAGGTAGTACGCAGTGATTAGAACAGCCGCTCGCAGGCCCGCAGCGGAGCGCTGGACTCAGTAGCCTTCGCGGAAGTGCGTTGATGGAAACGGACGAGCTGGCGCCGCGGCGCTATTCGCCATCCGCTCCTGGGGCGGCGGTTCGCCGATCGCGGGCTCGACAGAGAGCCGGTCCAGCAAGGTTTGGGTCTGTTCGAGCAGCTCGCGAAGCCGCTCCCGCTCTGATTCGATCTCCGCTCTGAGCCGCGCCGCGCGGCGCAAGCGCCTCTGGCTGAGACCGTAACTCGATTGCGGCATGCCGCCCTCCGCTGACTGGGGCGTCAGCCTACCGGCATGGGCTAGGAGCAACCATCCTCGAACGCGCTCAGCCCCTTACCGCACTGAGGTTCGCTTCGCGCGCGCGAAGGCGCGCAATTCGCATAATCAGCGCGTTTCCCGTCGCGTCAGCTCCATTATGGAGTCGCCCAGTGGCGACAGGCGGAGACCCGCACTGTGTAGCCCGCCAGAGGTCCCTCCTGCACGATCCAGAGTGTCTCGCCGACCTTCACCTTCCAAGCGGACCCCTGCCCCCAGCGAATGCCAGGCGCATCCTTCGGTGCGCGCGAGAAGGTCCACTGTGGCGGCGCGCCGATCACCTTCTGCTCGCGGATGATTAGCAGGCCGTTGGAGCTCCGCAGGCTCACCGCTTCGTAGCCGACATCCCGCATGTAGCCCGTGGCGGGGTTGCGGGTCATCTCCTTGACCCGGGTTGTGCGGGTCACGGTAAAGCGCTGACCGTCGAACGTCTTGGTCGTCGGGCGAATGCCGTAGAGATACTCGCCATAGGAGTTGGGCCCAGCGCTAGTCATCAAGGTGGCGCCTAGGAGCGGGCAGCTCTTCGGCGCAGCAGCGGCCCCGCTGACGCTCAGCGTCGCTCCGACCAGACCCACCACAACCGCCCGCATGCCCATCCCCTGCCACTGCCCGTGGCCCTGCGCAGGATCATCGCCGATCTCGGCTGTGCGGGCGAGAGGGCAGAGTGCGGGGAGTTGTGGAATCTAGGAATTTGGGCCTGCAACGGCGAATGGAATAAGGCGCAGTGCTAACGACGGGCAGAGCCGCCGCGCTGCGGAGCGCCAGTACGACCCCGCCGGCTGGATGTCCAAGGCAGCCGACGGGGTCAGCCCACCGCGTCTGCGGGGACAGCCCGCGGCAGGCAGGGTAGCGTCGGGGCGAAGAGGTTAAGGGAGCGCTAACCACATCCGAACAGAGCTGTGAAACTGCCGAGATTTCGCCTGCTTAGCCGCACGGACTCCTGGCTCGCACGAGTTCAGGGGGCTGCCATGGTGATCCTCGATCCACGCACAGGCCAGACCGTCACGATCCCGCTGCCCAGGCCGCGACCACGGCTTTGAAGGACGGCCATGGATCTGGCCGAACTCCTCGCGGTCTGTGCAGCGGCGCTCGGCGTGATCTTCAGCATAGCATGCTGGTGATGCTGTCGTGAGCCGTGATGACCCATCCACCCGCCTGAGCCCCGGCCGCGAGCACGGCCAGGGTTGGTGGGGTGAGAACGGCTGCCGCCCTTCAGGCCATCGGCGCCGTGACCGATGACCAAGAATGACGGTCATTCGCCATTATCGCCTCTACGCGCGCGTGAGACAGGGCATAAGGGAAATGACCGTCATTCTCGGTCATTCCGCGGGTACTGTGGCTCTGACAGGAGCCGCACGCCTATCAGCCCCTTGGCCGCTGCCGTGCGCTTGTCGCGGAAACCCTTGCGCCGCATGGCCGGACCGAAGCTCTTGATCGTGCCAGGGTCCTCTCCCGCCGCAGCCGCGTAGGCTTTCCAGGACGCGAAAAGCTCCGCGAGCGTGTCCCAGCAAGCCGGGTCGCCCTGGCGCACCAAGCACCTGTCGGCGAGCCATTGGCTCATGAGGTCCTGCTCGGCGAAATAGGCCTCCGTGGCCTCCGTCACGCTCGCGGGCCGCGCCAGGCCGTTCTGCTGCCAGTCGAGACAGCCCTCGATCATCCAGCGCAGGATGGCCGGCCACTCGGCCTTGAGCTTCTCCTCGAGCTGCCGATCAGGAGCCGGGGGCTTGTGCACGAACGGCACGATGTTGAACCGGCGCCGGGCCGCATCGTCCACGTTCTTGAGCGCGGGCTGGTGATTGCCCACGACCGTCAGCTTGAACGTCGGCACGTAGGTGAAGAAGTCCTGGCGCATGAAGCGCGCCGTGACCGGATCACCGCCCGTGAGGCTCTTGATGCGTGCCTCCGCCCAGGGATGGCCCTCCTCCGTCTCGGAGGCCGTGACGAGGCGAGCAGCCCGCAGCATGGCCATGTCGGTTGGATGCCTGTCGCCCTTGGAGGCCGTGAACGTGTCCATGGCCGCCGTTCTGGCGTACTCGGCCAGGATCCCGGTGAGCACGTTCAGGAATACGCTCTTGCCGTTGCCGCCCGGGCCATAGACGAACACCAGCGCGTGCTCACGGGTGACGCCGGTGAGGCAGTAGCCACACCATTGCTGCAGGAAGCGGATCAGCCCTGCGTCGCTATCCGTGGCCTGGCCGAGGAAGGCCAGCCAGAGCGGGCACTCGGCCGTGTCGGCCGGCGCGACCGCGGTGAGCTTGGTGATGCGCTCGGCCGGATCGGCCGGCCGCATCTCGCCCGTGTGCAGGTCCACCGTGCCGCCGGGCGTGCCCAGCAGCCAGGGATCGCTGTCCCAGACCTCCGACGTAACGGCGAAGGCCGGATCGGCGCGGCAGAACCGCTCCGCGCCGGAGGCGAAGCTCGCCTTGCCTACAGTGGCACGGATCTTCTCATCCTCGTCTTTGCTGAGCTCGCGCGCGATCTCGCGCACCCGATGGAGGGCGGCGTTGATCTTGTTCGGCACCCAAGCCGAACCGGACCAATCGTGCCAGAGACCGCTGTCGTGGCAGAACAGCAGGGTGTTGGAGTAGCGCTGCAGGAAGACCTGGGCGGCCCAGTCCTCGGTGACCGGCTCAACCTGATCTCGAGCCGGGCCCTGATGCTTGGGCCGCTTGCGGCTCTGGTAGTCGGCGAGGTTGAGGATATCGTCAGCGGATGCCATCGCGGGCCTCCCGGCGCTTAAGTTCCTTGCGGGCGATGGACGCGACGGCTTTCGTCACCTCCTCTGGCTGGAGCGGCGGTGCGCAGCGGGCAAGGTTCCAGGCCTGCACCAGCTCATGCACCATCGTCGGGTCGACGAAGCGCCGCAGCAGATGGCCGGTGAGACGCGTCACGGCATCGTTGCGGCTGCCGTTGGTGACGCCCTCGGAGATGAGCTGGCGCCAATCCGAAGCGGACCGCGCTGCTCCGGCCTGCGGCCGCGCGAGAGCGGCCATCATCCAGTCGGGCAACGGCGCGAGCGGTGTCTCGTCGGGATGATGGTCGACCGACCATTCGTAGGTGCGCCCCGACACATGCAGACTCGAGGGCGCGACCACGTAGCCGCCGACACCGCGGATATCGAGACCGGGCGCGAGCCCGCCGCGATCACCTGCGCTATTGCGGATCTCGATCCCGTCAGGCGGCAGGAAGAAGATGTGTTCGCCTCCGCCGCCTGTCAGGACGCGCCAGGTCAGCGGCAGCGGGCCGTACGCGGCCTCGAGCTGGTGCAGGCTCTCGTCCCCGCCGTGACGCGGATCGACGTCGAGGACGATGACGGGACCGGTTGCCATGCCGATGTTGGCGAGCCGAGCCTTTGAGAACCAGCGCTCCACCGTGTCCGCGCAGGTGGTTGCGTTCTTGAGCCCGTTCGGCGCGAGCGCCGGCAGCGGGTGCTTACCGGGATGTTCGCATTTGGGTGAGCCGCAGGTGCAGACGAGCGTGCCAGAAGGGCTTGCCCGCATGCCCTGCAGCGGGAACACGCTAAGGCCATAGCCGACGAGGCGCAGGGCTTCGTGAAGGCGCGGGGTCTCAATCATTGCGCACCTCCCGCGGGCCGAGACCCGCCAGCTGCGCGACGACGGCTGCGAGGTCGGCCGAGACACCGAAGCGATCTTGGATGGCGCGCACCGACTGCTCGAAGCAGGCGAGATGAGCCTGCAGCGCGAGCGGCTTTCTAACGCACAGGCGTGCAGAATCGGAGGCACAAACGGCCTCTTGACCTGCTACTGCAGGCCGGTTACACAGGGTTTGCATTGAGGAATGTCCTATCTTAAGCCCGCGCGAGCGCGAACTCGCCGGGCTTTTTGTTTGCCCAGCAGATTAGTTGTTCTGGATTACTTCGTAGCGCCGGTGCGGCTTAGACAGACGAGGCCGAAGGCTTGGCCTGAAGCGGTACGCCCGCCGCTTGGTAGGCGCGGGTGACAGCGGGGCCGGTGCGATCGCCAGCGAGGTAGGCGGCAAGCCCCTCCTCATCGCCATCGAGGAAGGCGCGCAGCGCCACGCGTGAGAAAGCCCAGCGCGCACCGATCTTGCGGCCGAGGCCATAGCGCTGGGCCAATCCGATCAGGCGCAGCCGCTCCTCGCCCGACAGGGCGCGCGCCTTGCCGATGCCGATAGCGTCATTGGGGTCGTAGGGCTTCAGGACAGCGGGCGCGGCACAGCCGAACCCACTGCCAACGCTGCCCGGCAGGACAGCGGTAACGGAATGCATCATGCGAAGATCCTAAAGATCAACGCACCCAGAGGTTTGTGAGCGTTCGGACCTGATCGTCGGCCGCACTGCTGATGGCTAGCCACCGATCGGTGACAGGAGGGATCCTGTATGGTCTAATGCGTTCACGTACCTCCGGGTGCGTTTCTCTGCCAAGGGAAATCAGCCCGGCCACGAGTACCAGTCGTGGACCGGGCGCCTCTTGGTGAGACCACCAAAGACGAAGCCACACGGCATCGATTTGGTTGTTCTCATCAAGCGCTGCGATTGTACGCAGAAGCGCTAGTTTGAGGGACCGGCCAAAAGTACGAGGACGGATGTTTGTGGTTCTGTCGCCACGATTCTCTCAAATCTCGAAGCCGTGAAGCCATTACTTCAGTCACTCTCACCAAGCGAATCGATCCTACACCAAATCCTCTGCCTCCCGCTGCGGCACAGCTTCCCGCCACTGTTGCCGCCAGGGCCACCCTTGATGCGCTCGTCGAGTCTGTTACGTTTGCAGCTACGAACGTAGCCGTGAGTGTTCCGGGGCTGGAGGGTGCGTGGCGCAGGGCAAGTTCGTGGCCTACTACCGCGTCTCCACCGCCCGCCAGGGGCAGTCCGGCTTGGGCCTTGAGGCGCAGCAGGAGGCCGTGCGCACCCACCTAAACGGCGGCAGCTGGCAGCTCGTGGCCGAGGTGGTCGAGGTCGAGAGCGGCAAGCGCAACGATCGCCCGAAGCTCGCCGAGGCGCTGCGCCTCTGCCGGATGCACGGCGCCACGCTGATCATCGCCAAGCTCGACCGGCTGGCCCGCAACGTGGCCTTCATCTCCAACCTGATGGAGAGCAGCGTCGAGTTCACGGCTGCCGACTTCCCGCAGGCGAACCGCCTCACGGTTCACATCCTGGCGGCCGTGGCCGAGCACGAGGCGCAGATGATCTCGGCCCGCACCAAGGCGGCGCTGGCCGCCGCCAAGGCGCGCGGGCGCAAGCTCGGGGGCGACCGGGGCAACTTCCTGAACGTGCGGGATCGTGGCAACGCGGCGAGCGTCGCAGTGCGGGGCGGTAAGGCCGATAGACGTGCGGCCGATCTGGCGCCCGTCATGCGGGAGCTGCAGGCCGGTGGTGCCTCATTGCGTCAGGTGGCAGCCAAACTGAACGTCAGGGGCATCCCGACCGCTCGCGGCGGCGCCTGGTCTGCCGTGCAGGTGAAGCGCGTGCTGGAGCGGGTGACGTAGTGCGGCCGCAATGGCGACGAGCGTAGATCCCGTCCTGCTCAGCGCTCATCAATAAGGACGATCATCCGGCTACGCGTCATGAACGTGAGCAGTGCGAGGATCACCGCACCCGCGAGCCAAAGGATGACAAGCACCGCTCCGCTAAACGAAGAGGCGATCCATCCCACGGTGCTGGCGACCGCAGACATTCCCTGCCCGATGCCCGTGAGTGTCGTGAGCAAATCAGCCCACAGCGACCACACCATCAGCGCGTTGAAGCCAACAAAACCCCACTTGCAGAACTGGCCGACGAATCCGCGCTTGCGCGTCTCCACTCGGTAGACCCGAGACATCTCACCCCCAGCTGTCGAAAGGGGGCGCGTATTGCCTCAGCGGCGAGCAGCAGGGCTAGGGTGCAGAGAGCAACCCAGCCCTGCTGGAACCCTTGGTTTGCCTGTGACGCTCCGCTGTAACGACGCCCGCCGTCGCCTACATCCGCGTCTCGACCGCCCGACAGGGGCGCTCGCTTGCTCAAAGCAATTATATCTGCCTGCAGGGTTCAAAATTGTACGATACTTATCAAGTATTGGATTCACAAATCTAAATATGTCCGAATCCGCACCTCCAGTGCACACAAACCAGATGTGGATATTAACTTGTTAGGCTTGGATATCTTTCTTTATCTCTTGCTTAAGATTGTTTTAAAGGCGAGCCTGCCCGAGGGGGAGAATAACCCAAGGGGTAAGTGCCATGGGAATTATTGCTCCAGAGGTTCCATGTATGGATGGAGGATCACTGAGCACAAGCAGTTCTTCAGATAATCTGGATGACGCTCCCGTGTCTGGCGAAAGTGAGTCTACTTTTGGCGGCATGACGAACGCGAGTTGGTTCGGCACATCCACGCATTACGTCAGCAGCACGGGTGGAGAAGTCTATGCGTTGTATGAGGGGCTGCTCGACCGCGCGCCCGATCCGCTCAGCGAGGGATGGCACACGCTCTTGGACAAAGGGACATCCTTGCACGATGTGACCGAGGGCTTCCTGACGTCGCCCGAAGGCCAGTCCCACTTCAACGCCCCGGACAACGCCGGTTTTGTCGAGCAGCTCTACGAGACGGTGCTCGGCCGGTCCAGTGATGGGGCGGGTGCCCAGTTCTGGACTGCAGCTCTCAACAGCGGCTCCTCCCGAGCGGACGTCGCGGACAGCTTCGTCTTCTCCACCGAGCACATGAATGAGTTGCAGCCAGCCTTCAACGAAGGCGTATTTGTGCCCGATCCGACCGCCTGCGACGTGGCGCGGCTCTACTATGGCCTGCTCGACCGTGCACCTGACGCGACCGGCCTGCAGGGTTGGTCCGCAGAGGCGCACGCCGGCACGTCGTTCTCGGCGATAGCACAGGGCATCCTCTCCTCGCCTGAGTACGCGGCCCTGCATCCATCATCGCAAACGGATGCGCAGTATGTGGAGGCGCTCTACGAGAGCGCGCTCGGCCGCTCGCCCGAGGCGGCGGGTGCCCAGTACTGGGAAGGCGCGCTCGCCTCGCACGGGCTGACGCGGGCAGACCTTGCCGTGGGTATCTCCGAGAGTGTCGAGGCCTGCGAACATCTCACCTCGTCCATCGAGGCAGGCTGGCATCTCGCATAGATCAGAGTGCTTCTCTGACACGGTGGCGCGGCCGTTCGGCGCCACCCTCCCGCCGCTATGGCTTGCCTCGGCCGCTCAGCGGCGGATCCGTCCGACTGCGACCCCCGACCTTGTCACGGTGGCGCCTTGCTCCGCAGGGCAGCCAGGGCTGAGCTTTGGTGAACCGGATGATTCCTCCTCGGCTAGACACCCGGCCCATGCAGGAGCGCGTCATCGACGCGATGGTGTTCCTCCTGGCGCAGAGTAGCAGCCCCACCTACCGCGACTGGTACGCTGCCATCGACGATATGTTCGGCGAGTTCAGCGAGGCCGAGAAGCACCGCATGGTCGAGGCCGGCATGGCCATGCTGGAGCGCCTGGTCAACCCGGTGCCCGTGCTTCAGCTGCAAGCAGCCTGACGACCCTGAGTGTTCGTGCGGATGCCACCTTATCCCTCGACACTGGGACGAGGATGCCGGTTTAGAGCGGGCGCGTGATCCTCACAACGGCTCCGATGCGGCCTCGTCGGCTACCGTGATCGTTCTGCTGTGACCATCCTAGATCCTGATCCGCCGGTCCCATAACGCCCAATCCGCGAGCGGCGCCTCATAGGAGCCGCGGGGCCCATTACGCCTCGTCTGCACCACCTCGTAGAGAACGCGGCTCAGACTGAATATAGGGCAAGCCTTCGTTAGGTTTCATTCAGTACCAATGTGCCAGGAGCCTCCGCACCATCATTCCGCGTCATCCTGGTCAGCGCTCCGCACTGTGGAGCTATGAGCCACCCCCTTATCCGGAAGCTGGAACACGGCGCTGACCTGTCCGAGGTCGAGCGCTCCGCCCTGGAGGCGCTCACGCGTACCCGGCGCTGTGTTCCCGCGCGGCAGGACATTGCGGTCTACGACAACACGGATCGCGTCTACCTCGTGATGAGCGGCGTCGCCGGGCGCTACAAGACCCTCTGGCAGGGCGGCCGCCGGATCGTCTCGTTTGCCGTGCCGGGCGACCTCTGCCGCATGCACAGCTCCGGCCCCTCCGCGCGCGACCTGCGGCTGGGCGCTCTGACGCCGTGCTTGGTGGTCGACATCCCGCGCGCAAGACTCACCGAGCTGATCGAGACGCATCCCGGCATCGCCCGCGCCCTGCGCTGGCTCACCCTGATGGAACTGAGCCGGGCCCGCGAGTGGCTGGTGAACGACAGCCGGCCAGCGGATAGGCGCTTGGCCCACCACTTCTGCGAGCTTTTGGTCTGCCTGCAGGTCGTGGGGCTTGCCGACGCGAACAGCTTCGAGCTGGCGATCTCGCAGACGGATCTGGCGGATGCAATGGGCATTTCGCAGGTCCACATCAACCGTGTCCTGCAGGCGTTACGGGGGAGCGATCTGATCGTCTGGAGCAAGCACCGCCTGACCATCCCCGACGTGGAGCGGCTGAAGGCGTTTGCCGAGTTCGATCCGGGCTACCTGGACCTGCGCCCTGCCAGGGCTGCCTAGTCAACCATCTCATCCCTTTTCGTGCGCTGCCGTAACCCGTGTCCTGCTCGCCCTGTGAAGCTTGCCGTAAGTGAATGCGGTTAGGAGCTGAAGGCTTGGCAGTGAATTGCGGTTTGAGGCGCGAGATGGTGGAGATCACGCTGCAGCCGGTGCAGATCGGGACGCAGAGCGAGGACACCGAGGGACGCCTCGCGTTCGCGGATGGGAAGCTCGTGGCGGTCCTGGTGCGCCTGAGCGCGGAGCTGCATGGCGCAAACGGGCTGGCAGGCCAGTGGTGTGTCGAAGCGGGGTTCGGGGCCTGCGCCACCGATGTGCTGTCTGTCTGGTTCGACAGCTTGGAGGCGGCACGAGGCTGGATCGCTGAGCAGCTCTCGATGAGCCGATAACACCATAACGCCCAATCGGCGAATGCTGCGGACATGATGTCGGGCCGCGGCCCCTTCGCCAGCGCCGTGCCGAACGCGCGTTGGATGCCGGGCTGAATTGGCCCATGCTACCATCACAGTGGACCTCTCTGGGACGAGGGCGGTCTCGTGCCCGGCCTTCCCCACTCTCGCGCGCCCGTCCCTGTGTCCCCTCTCGACGGATTGCCGGCCCTGGCCGCGGGGCGCAGCATCACCGTGCGCCCTGTTGGGAGGGTGGCAGGCACCGGCCGCGCACGTTCGCCCGTCCTCCTCGCGTTGTCGCGGTCGGTGGCCCCTCGCCGCGTTCGATCTCTACGGTTGCCGGCCCGGGCCGCCGGGCGCAGCATCGTCGCGCGCCTTACTACCAGCAGGGTGCAGCCGCCGGCGTGCGCCTCCTCGAGGGCCCAACCGGGACGAGTGCGTCGGCGGCCCTGCCCCGCCGCGCCCTTGCCGGCACAGGCCACCTAGCGCACCATCGAGGCGCGACCCTGGTTCGACACACACCCGGGAAGCAGTTGCCGGCCGTGCCCGTTCCACCCCCCTCGGGCGCGGCCGGTGACATTTCCGCCTTCACAATCTGAGCGTGCTGCCAGGGCTTGCGCTCGTCCCTGGCGGGTGTACAGTGAACCTAACACCATGTCGGTGGTGCGCTTTCGCGTCTGGGGGGTCCAGGATGCTCGAGAGCCAGTTCTGGGGGGCCGGAGTGGGAGCTTAGCTCGCCGGTCCTCCAGAACCCTGCCCGCCTCAGAACCGCTTCTCGTGATCCTGTAGCTCCGCCTGCATCTCGGGTAGCGCCGCGATCCTAACCGCGATCCGGCGAGCTTCGTTCTTGCTCATCCGACCGGCCACGTTCTGCCGCTCCCAATCCTCTGAGAAATAGACGTAGGCGACCGGGAAGCCGTTCGCGTCCTCGATCCGGAACGTCTCCTCAAGCTCGACGGCAGTCCAAGGCGCGGGGAAGCGCTGGGTGGTCGGTTCGGTCATGCCGCCCCTCGTTCAGCTCGGCCAGCCTCCGCCCGCCACGCATCCCGCTCACGCTCAGCCTGGGCAAGCCGAGCCTCTAGAGCTTCGATCCGTGCGTGCATCTGCCCAGCGTCGATAGCTGTCTCCACGAGCAGATCTTGGGCGTCCGCGAGCTGACCGCGTAGCTCGGCATTCTCGGTCGCGAGGGCGAGGATCGTCAGCTTGTCCGCGTCCCCCATCGTGCCCCCCATTGTCGTCTAACCGGGCTAGCACGGTAGGGAGTCTGGGGGCAGCAATCGAGGTGCCCGGGGTACGCATGCGCTCGTCGGTGTGGCCGTGACGCACTCCGGAAACGGTCAGGCAGCCGTTTGACCGAGGCGTTCGGCTTCAGTGCGCCACGCATCCCGTTGCCGTTCGGCCTCGGCAAGTTGAGCCCGTAGCGCTGCAATCTCAACCCGCAACTCCCCTGCCCCATCCTTGTCCTGCAGGGCAGCGCGCAAATCCGGCAGCGATGCGATGTTCAGTGCGACCCGGCACGCCTCCTCGCGTGACATGTAGCTGCCGGCTGCCCGGCGCGCGATGTCCTCGGAGTAGTAGGCATAGGCCAGCGGCAGAGCGGCGGCGTCGTCGATCCGGAACGCGCCCTCGAACTCGACCACGCGCCAGGGCGCGAAGAAGCGGCGGGGTTCATCCATCATGCGGATCCATGCCTCGGCGCTGCGTAAACCCAAGGGGACAGCCTTGGCCGGCGAGATCGGCGCTGAGGAAGGCCCCACCGGCTGCTACGGCACGAGCAGCCGACGGGGTCCGCCCGCCGATCCGTGCGGCGGCTCCGCGGCGAGTGAGGTCAGGGCCGGCGCGAACGGTGAACGACTCCTTACCTGCCCGGAGCGAGTACGGCAGCGTGCTAAGCTCGGCCCTATGGGAGAAGATCAGACCATCGGCGCCCTGTTCAGGGCCAAGGCGATCTCGGAAGACGAGGTGGATGCCGCGGTCACGTCATGCGTGACTGGCCCTCCGGACGAGGCGTTCGTGTTCGCGGGCATCTACCTCGTCAACCTCGCCGCGGCGGTTCAAGCCGTTCCGCACGCTCGTGAGCGGCTGAGCGATCCGAACGCCTCCGAGTTCCTGAAGCGCATCGCGGT
>NZ_JBAWTG010000116.1:0-14070 GCF_037106235.1 Methylobacterium nigriterrae
GACGCCCTGATGGCACGAGGAGCGTCCGTGCAATGGGTCTGATCGTGATCGCCGAGACAGCGGCTGGCAACGGATTGCTGCGCAGACCAAGGCCCGCTTTCCATCCTGAGCCGCCACACAAGGCGGCGACCACGTTCCAATAGGGCTTACTCTGCCAGACCTTGGCAGGAGCGCGGCGCTGCTCGCTGGATGGGCGTTATGGAGCGTCTTGCGAACCGCTGCCCCGAGATGCCGGGTTGAGTCTGTGCTGGCGCGCCTTCTCCTCCCCTGGGTGTGGGGCTGGTCGGGAATAATCGGGGGGTGTCAGCGATCCAGATAGTCGGGGGCAGCTGCCGATCATCGCGGAGCCCGCCGATGCCCGATCTCAGTGAGCTGGATGCTTACCTTGCCGAAGGCGCCCGCCTGATCCGCAGAGCAGAGGAATGCACGAGCCGGCTGCACCAAGACGGCGCGTGCGAGGGGCACCGGCTGATGGCAGAAGCAACGCACGTGGCGATGCAGCGCGTCTACCGTCCCATCGAGGCTCGCCGCGGCCCCTCCGCCGCAGATCTTATGCCTGTGCCTGTTACCCCTCCGCCGCAGGAGACACGGCGTTGGTGGCCAGTTGTGCGGCGTGATGTGCTCAGGTGCATTCCGCTTTGCATCGCATTCGTCATGGTGACGGCAGCAAATTCTGCTGACCTGCAGCAGCCTCCCGGCCGGGAGGGGGAAGCGGCTCGGATTGAGGCCATGGTCAACAAGGCTGCGGCCCTGGTAGAGGCGCGAGGAAAGGCAGCCTTCTCCGAATTCAGAAAACGCGACAGTGAATGGCGGTTCGACGATGTTTACCTATTTGTTTTGGATCTGAACGGACGCATCCTACTCAATGTTGAGTTCCCGCAGCGGGAGGGGACGAACCAGCTCAAGGAGAAGGATGCTGATGGTAAGTTGTTTCACGAAGATTTCATAGAGGTTGTTCGAGCTGATGGGTCGGGCTGGGTTGATTACATGTTCCCCAAGCCTGGACAGAGGTACCCTTCCGAGAAATGGAGCTACGTCAGGGCGACGACGATAGATGGAATGCCAGGGCTGATCGGTGCGGGCTTCTACACCGACTGAACCTGACTTCGCGGAGTGGGCGTTATGGAGCCATTCGGCCCGCGGAAGAGCGCTTCTTGCGTGTGTCCGTACTGGAAGGCCCAGACCTCGCTCCCTCAGGGCACTGCTGCCCGCCTGCATCAGGGTGACTGTTCGAGGGCGGACAGGAGGTCAAAGGAGTCCGAGGCTGCGCCGCCGTATGTGAGCGAGTCCATCGTCACGAACACGAGGGTCAGCGCAACGATGACGGCCAAGAGAACCTCGGTCAGGCGACCCGCATGCGCACGCAGGTCATAGATCGTCGCGCAGCCGAGGGTGAAAACGGCCGCCTCGATGAATGCAACTGGTGTCTGCATCGTATCCCCGCTCGGACCGTCCGAGGGACACTTCCATTCCAGTCGCGGCCCTTCTTCCCCCATTTGCAGTAGGGCCGCGAGCGGGCGATCCGGCATCACCTGAAGCGTAGCGCGTGGCCCAGGGCCAGGGCAGGAGTCACCGACCGCAAACCCGCTCCGGGCTCGCCTGCAACCGCGAGCACCCCAAGCCCAACGGAAACAGGCCCGCCTCGCGACGGGCCTGTCCCGCCAAGTCGTAGGTGGAGTGCCCTGGCCGCGGAGCCGAAATCGCTGCTTGGGCACCCGCCACCTCGGCGAGGTTGAAGATGTATCGGCCCACGGCGCCAGCCTCACATTGATCTCGATCAACACCCGACCATCACCGGGCGGGCCTGCGGGCCGTTAGCGAGCGGTTCCATGGGCCTGTTCTGCAGGGCCGTGGCATTCGCCGATTGGGCGTTATGGAGCATGCAAATGGTGGGTGAGCAGGCGAGCCGGCCTCTTGCATCGGCCCGACAGGTAACATGATCGTACGACCACAAGCGTAGCAGCAATCATACAATGTTTTTTAATTTCAGCGCGACTGCTCAGGTGTAGCGTTGTTTTGAGCTGGCTTCTTCGACTGCATGTTTCTGCTTTGCGCTCTAAGCAGGTCCACAGGGCTACTTCCCTGGTCGGCCAGTGTCGGTCCTATTTTTCAAGGAGGACGGCTATGCTGATCAGACGTTTTCCATTGTCACCGAGCCACGTCGGGCACGCCGCCGCGCTCACCGCCTTCCTGCTCACGGCGCCCGCACACGCCCACTCCGAGCATCAGCATCAAGTGCTCGGCACGGTCCACTTCCCGGTGACGTGCTCGCCCGAGGCGCAGGCCGCCTTCGACGAGGCGATGAAGCTGCAGCACTCCTTCTGGCACACGGCGGCCTTCGACCAGTTCGGCACCGTCCTCAAGCATGATCCAAGCTGCGTGATGGCCTATTGGGGCCAAGCCTTTAGCCTGCTCGACAACCCCTTCAGCCCCCCGCCACCGAAGAACCTGAAGCAGGGTCTAGCCCTGCTGGAAAAAGCTCAGGCGCAGGGTGCTCAGAGCCAGCGCGAGGCCGACTACATCGAGGCGCTCCTCACCTTCTATCGTGACCATGAGACGAAGGACCACCGCACCCGCGTGCTGGCCTACGAGCAGGCCATGGAGAAAGTGGCCGCGCGATACCCCGATGATCCGGAGGCTCGGATCTACTACGCCCTGGCCTTGGATGTAGCCCATGCCCCAACGGACAAGACCTACGCGAAGCCTCTGAAGGCCGCAGACATCCTCGAAGCCGAGTGGCAGCGCCAGCCTGAGCACCCGGGCGTCGCCCATTACCTCATCCACACCTACGACCTGCCGCCGCTGGCATCGAAAGGTCTGAGCGCCGCCCGTCGCTACTCGGCCATTGCGCCAGATGCGCCACACGCTCTGCACATGCCCTCCCACATCTTCACGCGGGTCGGTGACTGGGAGGGCTCTGTTGCCTCGAATGCCAGATCGGCGGAGGCAGCGCGCAAGGACGGGGCGGTCGGCGACGAACTGCACGCCCTCGACTACATGGTCTACGCCTACCTGCAGATGGGCCAGACCGATGCCGCTAAGCACGTCGTCGAGGATGCGAAGCGCTTCACGGACGATGATGTCGCCAAGACAGCCCTAGGGCGAGCCGCCTATTTCGCCCTCGCGGCCATGCCCGCCCGGCTCGTGATGGAGCGAGCAGCCTGGGATGAGGCCGACACCCTCACGCCCCGCAAGTCCGGATTGCCATTCACCGAAGCGCTGACCCATTTCGCCCGGGCCGTGGCCTTCGCGCGGTCGGGCAAGCCGGAGCAGGCTGGGCCGGAGATCGAAGCGTTGGGGGCCAAGGTCGAAGCACTCAGGGGCAAGGATCCTTACTGGATGGAGCAGGTCGACATTCAGCGCCAAGCCGCCGAGGGCTGGGTCGCCTTCGCATCCGGCCAGCAGGAGGAGGGCATTCAGACGCTCCAGACAGCGGCCGACCGTGAAGGCGCCACCGAGAAGCACGTCATTACCCCTGGGCCGCTCGCGCCTGTTCGCGAGCAACTGGGCGAGATGCTGTTGGCGGCCGGCCGTCCTGCCGAGGCGCTGATCGCGTTCCAGGCGGTCCAGGTGAGCGAGCCCAATCGCTTCCGCGCCATCTACGGCACGGCCCGCGCCGCGGAGCAGGTGGGCGACCGCGATCTGGCGAGGCAGAACTATGCCAAGCTGCTGGCCTTAGCGCTCAAGGCAGATGAGGGCCGCCCGGAGCTTGTGACGGCGAGAGCCTTTGCGGCTGCGAATTAAGCACGCGGCTATCTCTCGGTATATCAGCGTTCCAATAGGGCTTGCCCCAATGGAACGTTCCAAACGGCGCAAAATGCTATGGCAGGAAAACGACGGGAAACCATGCACGCCGTTTGCGTCCTGCCCGGTGCCCATGGCCCCTTGAGCATCCGCGTCAGGAAACCCTGCCAGGAAATCAAACGCCCGGAAAACGCTCGCAACCGGGCATCCCACACACGCGCCGTGAAGAGCTGCTTGGGGTCAGTGTGTGGTGATCGCCTCAGCCGCGCAGAACGTCCGCTTGCCCACAGCTTGAGCTCCGAAGCAGACCGGCAGCTTGCGGCCAAGATCAGCCATTCGGCATTGCGCCCATTCTCGCCATCCAGCCAGTCCAAACGGCATCTCCGGAGCGGACATTGCAGTCGCGATGGTGATCGGTCCGAGGGCGCCAGTACCGGATGCGGGCCGGGCAATCTCACCCCTGCGATGCGCGAGAGCGATGACCTCCGCCTGGGCGCAGCGCGGCCGCGAGTTCTCGCATGAACCGGGCACGGATGAACTGATCATAGTTGAGGGCGAGAGAGCCCCTTGCAGCCGCGGCCAACTCGCCTTTTACGCCGGAGCGAAACGTAAGCCTGTTCAGTGTGCCGGTCCCGGCAGATCGCCAGCGCCGGAAAATGCGCCCGAGCGCCTCGTCGTAGGCGTGCGTGCGTCCATATCGCTGGGCGAGAGCTAGCAGGGCGGGGCTGAACTCTTCGAATTCCGTGCGGGATACCTGTTCGTCGTGATTGCGGTCCATCGCCGCGAAGACGCTTGCGACGTAGCGGTTGATCTCGGCGGCGCTGGTACGCCCATTGCCTTCGCGATCGACCCTCTTGAAGATCGTCCGCAACGCATGATCGAGCTCCTGGGACGGAACAGAGGCGCCGGCCGGCACCGGAGCTAAGAGTACGGCGATCGCGGCGATCACGGCGAAGGTCAGCATCCAATTCAATCTGGCCATCGTCGTCTCCTCCGGTGAACGAATTGAAATTGTGATTTCTCGACCCGAGACTGAGCTGACCGGTATTTTGGACCGGCCCAATTGACAAGCTACGGTATGGCGATGGCCATAGGTAGCCAGAAGGCCAGATCCGGCCAAGTCACGATCTGCCGCTGTACGCGTTCTACGCTAAGCTCGTTAAGACGCAGCAGGTCCTCAACCGGAAGCATCTCGGCTGGCGCGCGCTCGCCGCCACCGCCGGCATCTCGGCGCGCCACCTCATGCGCGGACAGACCAATTTCCTGCGGATGCTGTGGAAGTTCAACAGCGTGTTCGACCCGCGCCTGCAGCTTGCCGATCACGCCCGCGAGGTGCGCTACGCGATGCGGCCGCCCCCGGCCCAGGCGGTCGCCAAGATCGACCCGCGCGCGCTCTACATCCACCCGCCGCAGGGACGGAGGGGCCGGGCCTCGCTCGACGACGCCAGCGAGCGCTTCGTCGAGGAGACCCGCATGGGTGTTGCGGCATCCAAGGTCGTGCCCTGACCCACGGCTCGGCGCCACCTCACTGCCTTAACTGGCTGCGCATAGGCTCGGGGTTAGCAGGCCCGTTCCTCACTAGCCCCGCCGCTCGGCATCCCAGTGACCGCCGCAGCGCCACGTGCCGGAACTGGCCCAAGCGCCGGCTCCGTAGTTGCCCCGGAGCCCCCCGACCACGTCCGCGCGGTCGAGGCCGCGCACGATGCTGCCCCGGACCGCGCCGCTCGGCTGGACGCGGCCTGAGATCGTGAAGTCGCCGCCGCCGGCGTAATAAATCTGCCCGCCCCGAAGGATGACGCCGAACCGGTAGGCGCGGTCGCAATTGCCCTGCTCGGCAACCACCGCCACGCTCCAGGCGCCGTCGAACTGGCCCACGCCGCGGCCTGCGCGCCGCCTCGGCTGGCAGGCTCCACGCGAGCAGGAGGGCCATCAGCACCGCCGGCCGGCCATGCCGGCGCCGCGAGCGACGGCCTGACGCGCCAGTCATCGCTCGCTGAGACCCATAGCGTCCTCGTCGGGCAGCAAATTACCCAATCCGCGAAAGCCACGCCAAGTAATCGTACGTTGCATTCCCGCAATACAGACAAATGACGTACCTGTTCGTACGGAATCAACCCTTGATAACCTTCGCCCTGCGTGAAAGCGTGGCCGTATCCCAACTGATTCTGGAGGCATGGTCGTGGTGCGAACCTGGCGAGCACTGGCGACGGCGCTGCTGTGCGCAGCCGGGCTGCAGGCCACGCCGGATGCACAGGCGGCCGAATATGCGCAAGGCATCTACATTCTCGGCACCCGCGGCCCGCTCGCCGGCGTGACGCCGCCGCCAGGCTTCTACTTCGAAAGCGAGACCTGGTACTATTCGGGAAACCTCGGCGGGAACCGCGTCTTCCAGGGCGGCGGCGTCGTGGCCGCCAACGTCAAGAACGACACGAGCGCGGAATTCGCCACGCCGGTCTGGGTCACGCCGGCCGAGATCCTGGGCGGCAATCTCGGCTTCTCCATCACCATCCCGTTCGGCACGCCCAACATCAGCGCCGGGGCCGTCCTCGCCTCACCGCGCATCGACCGCATCATCGGCGGGCGCGAGCGCGACGCCAACTTCAACGTCGGCGACATCTATCTCGCCTCGTTCGTGGGCTGGCACTCCGGCAACCTCCACTGGAGCGGCACGCTGCTCGGCGTGGTGCCGTCCGGCAGCTTCGAGAACGGCCAGCTGTCCAACATCTCGCTCAACCGTCCGGCGATCGATCTCAGCGGCGCGCTCACCTACCTCGATCCCGTCCTCGGCTACGAACTCTCGGTGGTGCCGGGCATCACCTTCAACTGGATCAACCCGGCGACCCAGTATCTCACGGGCACCGAGTTCCACCTGGAATGGTCGGCCTCGAAGTATCTGAGCAAGGAATTGTCGCTGGGCCTGGTCGGGTACTATTACAACCAGCTCACCGGCGACAGCGGCTCGGGCGACCGGATCGGGCCGTTCAAAGGCCGGGTCACGTCGCTCGGCGGCCAGGTCGGCTACACCTTCAAGCTGGGCGAGATCCCGGTGTCGACGAATGTCCGGTTCTTCCGCGAGTTCGACGTCCGGAACCGGTTCACCGGCACATCGACGTACCTGACGATCTCGGCCCCGCTCTGGGTCGCGCCGCCGAGGGCTGCGCCCGAACCGAAGGCCATCGTGGCGAAGAACTGAGCCTGAGCGGTCGATCAACTGCGCCGGGCCGGCAGACAGCCCGCCCGCTCCGCCGCGAAACGCCGGCCGAGAACAGCGCGGACCTCCCCGAGGCCGGCGCCGCTCACGAGCACTCCCGTGCGAAGAAGTGGCCGCGTTTGTACGCTTCCAATCAGACGAAATACTTCTCTATAGTTGCAGACATGCTACAGCAAAATTTCCATATCCTTTCATTTTTCTGCCTATTCTGTCTCTATATCCTGAGAGGAGGATTGTCATCCCATGATCAAGACTCTCTTGCTCGCGAGCGTTGCTTCGCTCGCCCTCGTCGGAGCCGCCGCGGCCGCCGATCTGCCTCCCCCGGCTCCGCCGCCGATCCCGATCTTCACCTGGACGGGCTTCTATGTCGGCGTGAACGCAGGCGGCGCCTTCTCGGTCCAAAACAATCGCAACGTCGCTGCCGCGGCCTTCGCGCCCGTGGGCACTTTCGCGGCGGCCGGGCCTGCCTTCGCGGCGACCTCCGGGACCTTCCTTGTCCCAGCCGGCTTCGGCTCGCGCAACAACAACACCAGCGCCTTCGCGGGCGGTGGTCAGATTGGCTACAATTTTCAGTCGGGCGCCTTCGTCTGGGGCTTTGAGACCGACATCCAGGGCCTCACCAGCAACAACAACCGGCGCGGGCTGGTGGGCGTTGCGGCCGCTCCCTTCTTCACGCGAGCGACCGGCCCGGGGCTGCCGCCGGGCGCAATCCTCCTTCCCCGCGGCGTGCTGGGGAACCTCGACTGGTACGGAACGTTCCGCGGCCGGCTCGGCTATGCCATCAACCGCTCGCTCCTCTATGTCACCGGCGGCCTTGCCTACGGCCAGGGTAGCCTCAGCAGCAATTTCTGTAGCAACGGTCTCCTCAACTGCGACAGCGGCAACATCCGGACCGGCTACGCGGTCGGCGGCGGCTTCGAATACGCGGTCACGAACAACTGGACGGCCCGCGTTGAGGGCATGTACATGAACCTCAGCAACAACCGGCGCAACAACACCGGCGTCGGGCTCGGCGTGGTGGCCTACGACGCGCCGACGAATTCGGTGCTGCTGCTCGGCAACGGCAACCGCAACAACAACGGGTTCGGCGTGGTCCGGGCGGCCTTCAACTACAAATTCGGAACCTACTGACCTCGCCCGGAGCGGCGAGCGCGCAGCCGCGGGGTGCCTGCCAATCGGGCCGGCATCCGCGGCTCGCGATGGATACCACTGCTGCCGACCGCTGTTATCCCGTCAGGTCACCCTTGATCCGTTGAGGAGACCGGACATGACGATCCTGAAATGGTCCGCCCTGCTTCTCGCCGTCCCCGTTCTCGCGAGCGGTGCTCATGGCAGCTTCGCCCAGGACCTTTGGCCGCGCGAGGTGGTTAGACCGCCCGTGCCGAGCAGCGGGCACAGCGGCGCCCCCGCCACCAGTTCCGGCAATCCGCTCGGTGCCGAGAGCAACCCGGATATGGGCGTAGCACCGCTTGTCAATCCGGAGACGACGGGTTCGACCGGGCACGATGTGGAGACCGCGCCACGGTCATATTCCCGACCATACCGGCGTTGAGCCGCTGACCGCGCCTGAACCAGGAATGCTGCCCGGACTGCCGCGGCCTCAGCGCGGTATGACGCGAACGACCCGGTGGGAATCGAGGTCGATGATCACCGCGCGGTCGTCGGGGGAGATGTAGTAGCCGTAGTACCCGGTCGGGTTCAGCCCCGTGACCGAGACGTTCTGGAACGAGCCCATCTGCACCCAGCCTGGGATCAGGGATCCGCGCCCGACGCGCACGCCGCTCGGTTCCTGATAGCGGGGCCCGGCCTCGAACAGGGTATCGACCGAGCCGCTGTTGTTTCCGGACATGAGCAGGCCCTGGTCGGCCAGGTGCGGGTTGATCCGCAGCACCAGGGGCTGGGCCAGCGCCGCGGAGCCGGCGAGCACGCTCGCCGCTGCGAGGCCGATGCAGCTGAACGGATGCGTCTTGCGCAGAACATGAGACGTCATCGCTGCCTCCTATATGACCGCTCGACAGGCTCAAGCTGGCCTGTGCACAAGCATTATCTCCCAATTTGTTGGCTCTGCTTGATCTGACGGGACGATCTTCCCGCGATCAGCGGGCCCAGCAAAGCGATGGATCTGCCCGGGAATGGGCCAATGCGGCACGATGCGGCCGCGGAGACGCTCCCGCCGCGGACCTGTCGTGCAAGTGTCGCCACGGCCTAGGTTTTTCTCGTGCGCGCGGGCGGGCCGCACGGCCACGGCGCCAGGAACATCCCGCAGCTTCCCAGGGTTGAAACCGTACTCCTGGACCTGCCCGCCTGCGTCATCCCGATGTTCCGCAGCTCCAGCAGCGGACGATGGGGAAATGCATGGGCTCACCATGGCAGGTCCGGAGGAAGCTGTGCGCCATCGGCCTGGCGCTGATCCCGGTCCTCTGCAGCCTCCACGCGGCTCCCGCCACGGCTGCCCCCCATGAGAGCGCTAGAGCCTGCATTGATCCCGCGGCGTCCGCCCGGGCCGTTGTCAGCATCTTCTGGCGCTATGACGAGCCCCGCCGCGACGGGTGGCAGGAGATCATTGGGGAGCGGGCCACCGCCTGGTTCTACACCTCGCCCCGGCTTCTTGTGACTGCCGCCCACTTCGCGAACGAGCTGCCCACAGACGGATGGCAGGAGGCCGAGCTGCGCCAGGCTGTTCACGCGGGAGAGGCAGAGGTCACGGCGCGGGTCCGGTTTCGCGTTGCCGTCAGGGGCAGGCTGCCAGGACCATCCAGAGACCGAGCCGGGCTGGCCGCCGGCCTGGCGGAGGACGTGGCGATCATCGAGCTGCAGGAGCCCTTCCTGCACGCGACTGTGCTCGACATCCAGCCGAAGCCGCTCGCGGCGGATGCGACGGTCCTAGTTCTCGGCTATCCAGGCGGACGGATGGAGGCCGCGCAGGGCATCGTCCGCGGGAGAGGCGAGCTCGCCGACCGGTATGCCGGTCTGGCCCTCTTCGAAGTTCAGGGTGCCAACCGCCTGCTTCTCGACGGCGGCGCCTCTGGGGCGCCTGTGCTCGATTGCGGCCAGGGGCGGGTCGTGGCGGTGCTCAACGGGCTCCTTACTGGCCCGTCCCTGCCGTTCCTGCCGCCGGACAGGGTCATCCCGACGCCCTGGGGCAGCCCGACCAACACCGCCGTCCCGGCCTCTACCCTGGCTGCTATGCGCAACTGTATCCCCTGAGGGCGAAACGCCCGCACGGCATAAACACTCCCCCGCGACCCGGTTCGCCTCCCCTCTGTCGGACGAGGTAACCCTGACTTCGCGTCGCTGCAGCGCCTTTCCAATCCCGAGAACACAGGCCTGTGCCCCTCTAGCTTGGGAAGACAAGCAGCGCGCCACCTCGTCATCAACCTTAGCTGTTCGACGTGAATCGAGAGCGGTGCCGCACATTTGTCACATATATCTAGCGCGAGCCACGCTTATTCTGTAGGTCTTAAAGCGCAGCAACAGTAAGCGTTCAGCAATTTAAACCTTCGGAGCACACCAGTCCGCGACAGCGTATGGACTGGAGTGTACTCGGCTGACTCGACGCGGATCGCGCCGAAGCTTCTACAGGGGGTAATGCCCGTCCGGTTTGCCGGCGCCGCCGGCAGCGGTGCCGGGAGCCGCGCGGCAGGAAACCTGAAGGAGTGCCACCATGAGAACGAGCAGCCCTGCTTGGTTCGGCTTGGCCGCGTTGTGCGCCGCTTCGGCGGCGCCAGGTTCGGCCCTTGCCCAATCGCAGCCGCAGCAGAAGCCCAACATCCTCTTTATCATGGGCGATGACATCGGCTTCATGCAGCCGAGCATCTACCATCGCGGCCTGATGGTCGGGGAGACGCCGAACATCGACCGGATCGGACAGGAGGGCGCGATCTTCATGGACTATGTCGCCATGCAGAGCTGCACCTCCGGCCGCAACGCCTTCTTCACCGGCATGTACCCGCTGCGCACGGGCATGATTCCTCCGCAACTGCCGGGCAGCCCCTCCTACCTGCGCCCCGGCACCCCGGCGCTCGCCAAGTTCCTGCGCGATCTCGGCTACAACACCGGCGAGTTCGGCAAGAACCACCTGGGCGACCACACCGAGTCGCTGCCGACGGCGCACGGCTTCCAAGAATACTGGGGCTATCTCTATCACCTCGACGCCATGCAGCAGGTGAGCTTCCCCGACATCAACAAGACCGCGTCGGACCAGGGGATCGCGCCGCCCTGCCAGAACACGCCGATCCCGGGCCTGGCCGAGGTGCCCGGTGCCGTCGATCGCAGGACGACGCGCTGCCTGACGCCCCCGCGCCCGATCCTGTCCTGCCGCTCGTCCGACGGGACGGCCAAGAACCAGACCTGCACGGATGAAGGACCGCTGACGCTCGAGCGTTCGAAGACGGTGGACGAAGAAATCTCGGCCAAGGTTGTCGACTTCCTCGACCGCAACGATCCGAAGAAGACCAACAAGCCGTTCTTCGTCTGGTACAACCCGGCGCGCATGCATGTCGTGACCGTCCTGCCGCCGAAGTACGAGGCCATGCTCGGCGAGCGTGGCGGCAAGGATTGGGGTGTCAACGAAGCCGGCATGAAGCAGCTCGACGACAACATCGGCCTTGTCCTCAAGAAGCTCGACGACATGGGGCAGGCCAATAACACCGTCGTGGTCTTCACGACCGACAACGGCGCCGAGGCGATCAGCTTCCCGGACGGCGGCGTCACGCCCTTCAAGGGCCAGAAAGGCGAGGCCTGGGAAGGCGGCTATCGGGCGCCGATGGTGATCCGCTGGCCCGGCGTCATCCGGCCCGGAACCGTGAAGAACCAGCTCTTCGCCGCGCTCGACTGGGTGCCGACGTTCGTCGACATCGCCGGCGGCCCCAAGGGCGAGGGGCTGAAGCAGCAAATCGAGGCCGGGCAGTATCCCGACATCGTCAAGACGACCCTCGACGGCGTCGACCAGCGCGACTACCTGGAAGGCAAGTCGGACAAGTCCGCGCGCGACGCCTTCTTCTACTTCTCGGGCGCGACGCCGTCGGCGGTGCGCTACAAGAACTGGAAGATGTACTACACGATGTCCCAGCCCGGGCCGACAGGCTGGGTTCTGCCGCTTGTGCCGTTCCACTTCACGCTCGTGCAGAACATCAAGCGCGACCCCTTCGAGCAGTCGGTCGGCATCGATCAGAAGAGCGCGATGAGCCTGGGCGGGGCGCTCGGCGCTCCGGCGACCGCCTTTCAGTACGACTGGAACATCCTGCCCCTCGGCCAGCAGCTGTGGCTGGAACATCTGCTGACCTACGAGAAGTTCCCGCCGCTGCAGCCGGCCGAGAGCTACAACCTCTCGCAGGTTTTGGAGCAGGTGAAGCAGAGCCACAACAGCCACGCGAGCGATTAGGCTGAGGCCTGCGGCTTCGAGCGAGCGTCCCGGTTTCGGGATGCTCGCGCTCTCACTGGGGTGCCGCTGGCAGCACTATTCAGCAGGACGGGGAGCGACGATGACCAGGATCCGCATGATCGGGCTTGGCCTCCTGGCATCGCTCGCTGGCCTGATCGTCGCGCCGGCGGCGGCGCAGACTCGGCCGAAGCCGAACATCCTTGTCATCATGGGCGATGACATCGGCTACTGGAACATCAGCGCCTACAATCGCGGCATGATGGGCTACCGCACGCCCAACATCGACCGCATCGCCGATGAGGGCGCGATCTTCACCGACTATTATGGCCAGCAATCCTGCACCGCCGGGCGCTCGGCCTTCATCACTGGTCAGAGCCCGCTGCGAACTGGGCTCCTGAAGGTCGGCCTACCGGGCGCCAAGGAAGGCCTGTCGGAGAAGGACCCGACCGTCGCCGAACTGCTCAAGCCGCAGGGCTACGTCACGGCCCAGTTCGGCAAGAACCACCTCGGCGACCGCAACGAGTTCCTGCCGACGGTGCATGGCTTCGACGTGTTCTTCGGCAACCTCTACCACCTGAATGCCGAGGACGAGCCCGAGCATCCGGATTATCCGAAGAGCCCCGCCTTCCGGGCACAGTTCGGTCCGCGCGGCGTCCTGAAATGCGTGGCGACGACGACCGACACGCCCGGGGCTGATCCGCGCTTCGGCCCCTGGGGCAAGCAGAGATGCGAGGACACCGGGCCGCTCACCAAGAAGCGCATGGAGACCATCGACGCGGAATTCGTGGCGGCCACGAACGATTTCATCGACCGGGCGAACCGGGACGAGAAGCCCTTCTTCATCTGGTTCAACTCCACCCGCATGCACATCTGGACCCGGCTCGGGCCCGAGGCGCAGGGCAAGACCGGGCTCGGCATTTATCCGGACGGCATGGTCGAGCACGATGGGCAGGTCGGCCAGCTTCTCAGGAAGCTCGACGATCTCGGCATCGCCGACAACACCATCGTGATCTACACCACCGACAACGGCGCCGAGACCTTCTCCTGGCCTGACGGCGGGGCTACCCCGTTCCGCGGCGAGAAGAACACCAACTGGGAAGGCGGCTATCGCGTGCCCGCGATGGTGCGCTGGCCCGGTCTGGTGCCGGCGCGCGTCGAGATCAACGACCTCGTCTCCGCCGAGGACTGGCTGACCACGCTGATCGCGGCGGCCGGCGAGCCGGAGATCAAGGCCAAGCTCCTGCAGGGCTATGAGGCTGCCGGCAAGACCTTCAAGGTTCACCTCGACGGCTACGACCAGCGCGATCTGCTCGGCCGCACGGGCCCAAACAAGCGGCGTGAGTTCTTCTACTGGACTGATGACGGCAACCTGGCCGGTCTGCGCTTCGAACAGTGGAAGGCTGTGTTCCTGGAGCAGAAGGCGCACGGGCTCTCGGTCTGGATGCAGCCGATGGCATCGCTACGCCTGCCCCTCCTGTTCAACCTGCGCTCCGACCCCTTCGAGCGCGCCGAGCACGAGTCGGGCGACTACGTGCGCTGGTTCATCGAGCACGCCTTCGTGCTGGTCCCGGCCCAGGCGCTGGTCGCGCAGCATCTGAAAAGCTTCCAGCAATTCCCGCCACGGCAGCGCCCGGGCAGCTTCTCGATCGAGCAGGCGATGGAGAAGCTCAGGCTGCCGCCCTCCAGCAATTAGCCCTGGCGTCGTTCGGAGGAGAGCGCATGGGACCGAATG
>NZ_JBAWTG010000117.1:0-14008 GCF_037106235.1 Methylobacterium nigriterrae
CGAGAGCCGCTTCCGCACGCCGAAGGTGCTTGAAGAGCACGGGATCAAGCGGGCCATCAACGTCATCATCCGTGGCGAGAGCGAGCCCTTCGGCGTGCTTGAGGTGGATAGCCCGACGGAAGGACGGTTCACCGAAGCCGACGTCGCTTTCCTGCAGGGATTTGCCAACCTACTCGGCGGCGCCATCGACCGACAACGCGCGGAAGAGGCACTGCAGCAGAGCGAAGCCCGGTTGCAGCAGGCATTGGCGCAACAGGAGGTGCTGACGCGCGAGATCAGCCACCGGGTCAAGAACAGCCTCTCTATCGTGGCGAGCCTGCTGAGCATGCAGGGCAACAAGGCGGCCGATCCTGGGCTGCGCGAGGCTCTTGTCGATGCGCGGACGCGCGTGCTGACCATTGCGAAAGTGCATGATCGGCTCTGGCGCAAGGATGAGGTGCAGACCCTCAATCTGGCCGAGTTCCTAGAGGAATTGTGCGAGCAGTTCCGCGCATCGATCGGGCTGGGCCACACGCTCACCTGTGAGGCTGTGCCGGTCATGCTGGCAACGGATCATGCCGTGCCCTTGGGGCTTATCGCCAACGAGTTGGTCACGAACGCCTTCAAGTATGCCTACCCTGGCGGCGCTGGCGAGGTGCGCCTCTCCGTAACGCAGGTTGAGCCAGGGCATCTTCGGCTCGAGGTGTGCGACAGAGGCGTAGGTCTGCCGCCGGGCTTCGACCCGGCAAAGTCCAAGAGCCTCGGCATGACGGTGATTGCCGGCCTCGGCCACCAGCTCGGCGGGCAACCGCAATGGCAGGATGCGCAACCCGGCACGCGGTTCGTGCTGGAGTTCCCGCATCAAGAGGGCGCGTCTCAAACTTTTTGAATTCTGGACAGGCAGTGGAAGCGGCCGGGTTCCGTAACGCCCAATCCGCGAGCGGCGCCTCATAGGAGCCGCAGGGCCCGTTACGCCTTGTCTGCACCCCCTCGCAGAGAGCGCGGCTCAGATCGAATACAGGGCAAGCCTTCGTTAGGTTTCAATCAGTACTAATGTGCCAGGAGCCCCGCACAGTCATTCCGCGTCACCCTAGTCAGCGCTCCGCACAGTGGAGCTATGAGCCACCCCCTCATCCGGAAGCTTGAGCACGGCGCTGACCTGTCCGAGATCGAGCGTTCTGCCCTGGTGGCTCTCACGCTCAACCGGCGCAGTGTTCCCGCGCGACGCGATATCGCGGTCTACGACAACACGGGTCGCGTCTACCTCGTGATGAGCGGCATGGCCGGGCGCTACAAGACCCTCCAGGAGGGCGGCCGCCGGATCGTCTCCTTCGCCGTGGCGGGCGACCTCTGCCGCATGCACGTCTCCGGACCCTCCGCGCGCGACATGCGCCTGGGCGCGCTCACGCCCTGCTCCGTCGTCGACATCCCGCGCGCGAGGCTCACGGAGCTGATCGAGACGCATCCCGGCATTGCCCGCGCGATGCGTTGGCTCACCCTGATGGAACTGAGCCGGGCCCGCGAGTGGCTGGTGAACGACAGCCGACCGGCAGACAGGCGCTTGGCGCATCATTTCTGCGAGCTACTGGTCTGCCTGCAGGTGGTGGGTCTTGCTGACGCGAACAGCTTCGAGCTGGCGATCTCGCAGACGGATCTGGCGGACGCGCTCGGCATTTCGCAGGTCCACATCAACCGCGTCCTGCAGGCGCTCCGGGCAGGCGATCTGATCGTCTGGAGCAAGTCCGTGCTGACCATCCCCGACGTGCCGCGGCTGAAGGCGTTTGCCGAGTTCGACCCCGGATACCTGGACCTGCAGGACCTGCGCACCGTCAGGGCTGCCTAGCCAGGCATCTCCTCCCTCCTCTTGCCCTGCCGTGACCCGTGTCCTGCTCGCCCTGTGAAGCTTGCCGTAAGTGAATGCGGTTAGGAGCTGAAGGCTTGGCAGTGAGTTGCTGTTTGAGGCGCGAGATGGTGGAGATCACGCTGCAGCCGGTGCAGATCGGGACGCAGAGCGAGGATACCGAGGGACGCCTCGCGTTCACGGATGGGAAGCTCGTGGCGGTCCTGGTGCGCCTGAGCGCGGAGCTGCATGGCGCAACGGGTCTGGCAGGCCAGTGGTGTGTCGAAGCGGGGTTCGGAGCCTGCGCCACCGATGTGCTGTCTGTCTGGTTCGACAGCTTGGAGGCGGCACGAGGCTGGATGGCTGAGCAGCTCTCGATACGCCAGTAGCACCATAAGGCTCAATCCGCGCTCGGTCAGATGAGGTTCGACGAGGCTGAGAGGGAAAAGAAAAGCCCCGGCACGAGGCCGGGGCTGAGCCGAGAACGGCTGTCTGTAGTAGCAAGAGGCCACCTTAGCGGGCCGAGGTCGCAGCGGCCTCGGCAACGACGCGGGGAGCGGCCGGGGCACGCGCGGTCAAGGACGGCGTGGTCGTCAGCTCCGACGCCTGACGCACAGCGGCCGTGACGCGGGCCTGCTCGCGGTAGAGCGTCGGGGTGAGGTGAATGGCGTCACCGGCCATCGCGGTCTCGGCAGCGAAGGTAGCCGAGGCAAGCACAGCAAGCGCAAGAGCGCGGATGGTGCGCATGAGAGATCTCCAGGTTCAGGGTGGCCGTCTGCGGAGCCGACCGATGAGGGATTGAACCACGGAATTTGTGCGGCGCGGCATGTCAATTTTGCATTGCGCCATAATGCGCATTCGCGCGCTCGATGAATGTATATTTCGATCGTCTGAGCGTAGGTCTTCTTGCAATCTCTGTCTGAGATATGCGTTCAACGCGTATGAAATTATATTTTTGTCTGCGCTAATTTTAATTTGAAGGCCGTCGATCTGTTAGCGGTGTCTCTGGCTTAGTGGCGTCCAGCGGGTTGGTTCGAGCCAGCCAAGAGCCGGTTCGGTAAGAGCACACCCAAACCGGGCCGTTCCACTGGCCCCTTAGACCTCTTCCTGCAGCGCGTTCCAGAAGTCCGAAACCACTCTCCTGGAACGCCTTTGGAACGGTCCACACGGGCAAGCCCTATTGGAACGCCGAGCGTGCCGCACGTCCGCTCAAGGTGGAAGGTCGACCATACCCTGCAAGTTTCGGTCGAGGATACCGTCGGCCGCAAGCGCCCTCGGCTGCTGCGGATCGATCCAACTACCGAATTCGCAATCTGGGCGACGGTTCGACCAGTTGACACGGATCCGCCTGATGAGATCTCTGGCGACATATTGACTGAACTTTCTCGCGCGCTCAGCCTATGCACCGGGCAGTTCATTGCACTGCTTACGAACAAGTTCGGAGCAAGGGCCATGAAGTATCGATGGGATATAGCCGTAGCTATGCTGGCGAGCATGGGGCTCGGCGCAGTAATGGTCGAGCGCCTTCAGGCTCAATCAAAGCCGCCCGTCTATTTTGTCGGGGAAATTGAGGTAACTGACCCCGAAGGTTACGCCAAAGAGTATCTGCCGAGGGCACGGGAGATCATAAAGGCCCACGGAGGTCAGTTGGTGGCTGCGGGAGGGGCAGCCGGCAGTGGAAGTCAGGTCATCGCCATGGATGGTGAGCCGCCAAAACGCGCCGTCATTTACAGGTATGACAGCATAGATTCGGTTCGTGCATGGCATAATGACCCTGCGTACAAGGAGGTGCGAAAGATAGGCGAGAAATACGCGCGATACCACACCTTTGCGGTGGAGGGTGTTTCTCAATAGGTGGGACGAACTGTTGAGAGCCGTTGAAGGCCGGCAGCGGAGACGCCGGCTTTGGGTCGGGAGCTTCCATAACGCCCAATCCGCGACAGCGCGCGGGCAGGCCCCGTAGCCAGTGGCGGTCTCAGAAACAGCCGGCTATCGAGACAGTCTCATTTGGGGGCGATTATCGATACTAAAGGCACCGGGGCTCGGCCGCATCCGATGTCTCGTCGGGTGAGGCGTCCGCGCGCTTGTCTGACATGCCGCGCAGGAGCAGGATGATCGCCTCGATGTCCGATTTACTGCATTGGCGAATGACATCAATTGCATCCAACGCTCACCGATCGCTCGACCTGTCCCAAGGGTCAGGGCGACTGCGCCGATAGTGCCAATAGTGCCAAAACTGCGGGTTGCCGGCTTTTTGGCACTATTGGCACACAGTTTGGAGCCGCCGCAGACCTTTAGGATGGTTTAAGACCCGCTGGCAGTGACGAGAACAGTTGCTCCTGAAGACCTGGAGTGCACATCAGCCCACTGACGGACCTGATCCACCTGCAGACGGGCTGGCTGGGGGCGGTCCGGCTGATCACGCTGACGAAGATGCGGGGAGGGGGGCCGTGATGCGCGGGGCCGTGCTGATCCAGAGCGAGCACCGCATGTTCTATCAGCCCTCCGTCTCACCGATGGTACTGGTGAAGATCGAGCCCTACGAACCGGAGCGCCACCGCGCGATGGTGGGGCAGATCGATGCCGCGGCTGAGGAGTACGAGCTGATCTGCGAGGAGCTGGAGCAGATCGAGCACGAGGTCGTGTAGCTCGCAACAGCGCCGATGAAGGAGCTCGCGTAGCGCGAGGCAAAGCTACTTCTGGCTTCACCGCTCCCCGAGGGCCAAGCCCCAACGCTATGGCTTGGCTGCCAGTGAGCGCATGGTGCAGGAGCAGCGAGCGGCTTAACCCATCTCGCTCTGCTGAGCCTGCAGCTCGCGCCGCCACCGAGTCACTTGCCGCGCCGTGACGGCTGCCCTGTCCGCCGCAATCAGGCGCCGTTCCCGCCGGGCGAGTGCAACCGCATTCTGCAGCACGAACGAGCCGGCATCGGGATCAGGTCCGGCCACGATGATCGGCACGGGCTGGTGCATCAGGTCGGCCAAGGAGATCACATCCCGCGAGAGCCGATCCAGGCTGGCCACCACCATGGAGCACTTCTTGCGCTTGGCCAGCGCCAGGGCGTGAGACAGGCCCGGGTACCGCTCGAGCGTGTCCGGCGCCCGGCTTGCCTCATCCTCCCTGCAGCTCGACAGCACAAGGTAGCCGTGCCGCTCGCAGAACTGGCAAATGCTCGCCCATTGCTCCTCCGGGCTCGGGACCGGACGGCCGAAGCGGGCTTTGGAGATGCGGATGTAGGCGATCACGGGTTTGCTGGGCACGGGCAGGGGGCCTTTTGCGACTTTCGGATCTGGATGCTATCGCTGATGCTCGCGAACAAACCAAGAACATGGCCGGCAGAATGCGCGCCAACAGGTGCTTTTCCGGTGGACATGGCGGAGCGGCCCGTTCGTGTGCGCCGGCTGGCAAGGAGCAAGCACAAGCATGGAGGCACCTCAGGAGAGCGAGGGCGGGGAGCTGTCCGACACAGCGCTTGCCAAGCCGTACGAGCCAACCCCGGCCGAGGAGGCTGCCCTCGCGACCCATCGCAGCCGCCGCGCCAAGGCCCTGCCGACACGCATCAAGATCACCGCGGATGAGAGCGGCCGCAGCCTGCGCCTGGATCATCCGGACCAGCGGGTCGGCAGCCAAGTCCTGATGGCCTCCCTCGGGACGGCAAGCCCCGTGTTCACGGACGGGCTTCTGGGCCAGATGGCGGCGCTTGCCGCCCCCGGGCAGGCGCGGAGCGAGGCTGAGATCAACTTCATGCTGGCCGCCGTCACCGGCGTAGAGCCGCGCGACGAGGTCGAGGCGATGCTCGCAACCCAAATGGCGGCCGTTCACATGGCCACGATGACCTTTGCTCGCCGGCTCGCACGCACGGACGAGGTCGAGCTGGCCGCTTGCGCCGAGCGGGCCCTCAACAAGCTGGCGCGCACCTTCACGCTGCAACTCGAGGCGCTCAAGCGCCACCGCAGCACTGGCCAGCAGACGGTCCGGGTCGAGCGCGTCACCGTCGAGGCTGGAGGTCAGGCGATCGTTGGGGCGATCAGCGCACCCTTGGGCGGGGGCAGGGGCGGGGAGTGCGATGGAACTTGAGGGCAACCCTATGCAAAGCCGGATGGCGATGCACCTCTCGCCCCGCTGCGGAGCCAAGACGCGCAGCGGCCGCCCGTGCTGTTCCCCGGCGATGCCGAACGGGCGCTGCCGCATGCACGGGGGCGCCTCGCCCGGCGCGCCGAAGGGCGAGCGCAATGGCATGTACCGGCACGGCGGCTACACGAACGAGGCTGTCGAGCTGCGGCGCGAGCTCAACGAGTGGGTCAGGCTCAGACGTCAGTTCGCCGAGGAGGTCACCTAACGTGATCCTGCCGTTGATCTGCCCGCATCCGCCGCGCTGACGCTTGGAAGGGCTGACATGTCCTGCGGTACAAGGCGAACTCGGCCCTCTGCGGCCAACGGGTCTGCAGACAAGCAGCCGCTCTTGGTCGGCTTGGAGCGGCGGCGCCGATAGTGCCAAAAGCGCCAAAATGCTGAAGGTCCCGTGTTTTGGCACTAATGGCACTATTGGCACAGACTGAGAGCTCCGCTCGTGACGCGGCTGGAGCCGGCAATGCGGATAGCCTAGATGCGTCACCCCTGCGCGGGGGGGGCGCTACCTGACCAACGAGCAGCTGGTGCTCACGATGGCAGAGGGCTCCAGCGTGTTTCCTTGCCCTGAACCTCGCTGATGATCTGCAATGCTGCCGGTACCAAGATGCTCGTCTCACTGAGGGGAGGGGGATCTCACGGCCGGCGTCAACGACGCCGCGCAGGTGAGCCTCGGCCGCACAGTTGCGCGATCCCGTCTGCCTGAGCCTCCGCAAGGGTATACTCGCATGGATAGGCTTCCATTCCGGAACGTCCAATCCGCGAACGCCCGCTCCTCAGGTAGCTCAGACACTCGGGCTGGGTACGCTGAATGTCGCCTTGTGGCCGTAAGCAGCCCGTCCGCTTTGGGGCTTAAGCGATGGGTAAACGGACGTTCTGCGAGTCTCATCTTGAGCTGACTGGCTGGCTTTGGACCGGGCTGATTGAGAGGATCAGCCAGGACCGGATGAGCTGGAGATGAGACGAGGACGGAGGCCGCACTCGTCGCTGGGCTACCGGCCGCCTGCGCCCGCCACCCTCCCGGACACAGCCTTCCGGCTACCCATGGGCGCCACCATGCAGTAGCCTCGCCACTGGCTCGGTCCAAAATACCGGTCAGGTCACCCCGAAAAAAGGTTGCCCCAGACGCCAAGAAGGTCCCGCGTCTAGGCAGTGTCAGAAAAGCCGACGGATTGTGCCATCTCGGCCGATCCAAGCGCTATCGGGCGCTCTAACATCCGTTCACCCGGCGTGGCTCAGAGATCAATGCCTCGATATTTCTTCCACATCGACGAAGGACGGCACCACACCGACACGGGCGGGGTTGAACTTGCGGATTTAGACGCGGCCAGGAGGGAAGCCCTGAGGGTCATTGGCGAGTTGATGATCGACAACGCGCTGGGCGACATTTGGTCTGGCAGAGAATGGGTCATGACGGTCGCCGATGAAACCGCACGGGAGCTGTTCGCCATTCGGCTCTCAACATCGCAACGGAACGGTGCAGGTTCTCCGGTTAGGCTGTCATTGTGCGGCGACACTCACTAGGCGTCAGGCCATAGGCGGCTTTGAACCGGCGGCCGAAATGAGTCATGTCCGAGAACCCCCAGCCATAGGCGATTTGGCTCACGGTCCGGTGCGTCTGCGTGGGATCCTCCAGAGCCTGCCGGCAGCGCGCAAGGCGCCTTGCCTGAATGAGCTGCATGAGAGAGGTGTTCTCGTCAGCCAGCACGGCATTGGCATACCGCACCCTCACACCGGCAGCGTTGGCGACCGTGCTGACATGGAGCGTGGGATCAGCCAGGCGCGCCTCGACCTCGGTACGCAGCCTCATACGAACGAGCGACCGAGCGGATGAACTGCGTGGCATCATCTCGTCCGTTGCTCTCCCGAAGGCGAGAGCGATCAGATCGAGCAGGTGCGCCTCAACAAGGCCTTCGGCTGAGCCCAAGTCATCGACATGGGACGGGAGCATGGCCAGATAGGCGGACGCCAGACGGCCTTCTGCCGTGGCCAGCTTGTGGGCGAGCAGGTCTCGTGTCTGCCCGAGACGGCTTTCCAGCAGGACGCGTCGAACCTTAACAATAAGCACTTCAGAACGGCCCGAGAACCATCCCTTGTAAGGCACGCCCGGATCGATCAGCGTGACATCGCCCGGCTCCAGCACAACTTGCCGGCCACCCTGCTCAAGAGCGAGGCGCTCTCGAACCTGCCGACAGATGAAAAGCTCATCGCCGTTCGTCCGAGAAAGGTGACGCGTCGCGTGAGTGACTACCATTTCCGAGTTCTGAAAGCAGGCAAGATTGAGCGTTCCGATTGAGCCCGCACGCAGCTCTGCCCTAAACGTTCCTCTGCATCTCGGCTTGGAGTCGTGCTCGACAACGTTTCGGCGGGCAACCTCGTGCCAATATTCGAACCGGTCACGCTGGTGGACATGGTCCGTCGAGAAAACCGTCTCCATTGAAGCTTCCTTTCGGTCCGCTTGGCTTATGCCACAGCGATCGCAGGCTAGAAACTATGGGCGCCGGCCATCCGGTCGCGCGAGAGGAGGCGGCCGTGCAGGCTTGCCTCGGCTTGCGCACACAATGGCGGTCGCACATCGCCCGGCCTGCCCCTGCGATCGCCTGCCGGAGCAAGGACATCGAGGCTCGCGCATCGGAAGGCTCCTAAGGAATGGGCCGGATGAACTCGCGCCGCGCCGCCGGAAGAATGCGGCAACCATCCCGGAGGAGGCCCGATCGTGACACTTGCCCCCATCGCCCTGATGGATCCTGCCGTCTCGGGAGCCGCTCGCGTGCCGCGGCACTTGGCTCGTGCGCCGGAAGGGGGCGGCCCCGTCTGTACGCTGGCTCATAAACTCGATGGGTTTGCCCCGCTGACGGGGCAGGATCGGGCGGCGCTTGAGGGGCTGACCGGCTATGTCCGGCCGGTCGAGCGGCACACCGTACTCGTTGAGCAGGAATGCGTGGCCAACTACGCGCTTATCGTCTTCGCCGGGTTCGCCAGCCGTTTCAAGCGCCGCTTGTCCGGCCGGCGCCAAATCCTAGCCTATCTCATCCCCGGTGATCTCTGTGACCGAGGCGCGCTCCACGGATATCCACTCGACCACGCGATCGAGACGCTTACCGACTGCCGGATCGCCAAGGTCCCGCGCACAGCATACCTCGACCTGCTCGGCCGGCATCCCCGCGTCGCGCTCGCGCTGCAGCGCGCAAGGCTCGCCGAAGAGGCGACGGCCCGCGAGTGGATGGCCAATATCGGCATGCGCTCGGGTCTTGAGCGCACGGCGCATCTCCTGTGCGAATTGCTCGAGCGCCTGGGACGGATTGGTCAAGCCTCGGACGGTCAGTTTGATCTGCCGTTGACGCAGGGGGATCTGGCCGACGCGCTCGGCCTGTCGAACGTTCACGTGAACCGCGTGCTGCAAGCCCTACGACGCGACGGGCTGATTTCACTGCGGGGAAGCCGGCTACGGATACTCGCGCCGCGGCGGCTGCGTCAGCTCGCGGAGTTCGAGGCCGGGTACCTCTAGCGTCCGCCGGCTGTCTCGGGGCCCATAGTAGCCTGCTTCCTACGCGGGGTTCCGGACTGCAGCCTAGTCGCCGTCGTGATTGGCGGGACGCACGCCGGCGGCCGTCGCGATGAGAACGGCCTCGGGCAGGGTGTGGGCGCCGAGCGCCTCCATGACCCGGGCGCGGTAGATCTCCACCGTGCGCGGGCTCAGGCCCAGCGTGCGGGCGATGGTCTTGTTGGTGCCGCCCGCGAGCAAACCCTCCAGCACCGCACGCTCGCGTGCCGACAGGGCCGCGATCCGATCATGGGACCCATCGCGCGCACGCGAGCGCTCAGCCGCGTCGCGGATTTCGGCCAGCGCTGTCTTGACCGCGAACAGCAGCACCTCCGGTGTCCAGGGGGCTTCGAGGAAATCGACGGCTCCCGCCTTCATGGCGCGTACCCCGAAGCCGACGTCGCCATTGCTCGCACCGACCGCCACCACGGGCAGGTGCGAGCGCGAGGGTTTCAGCTCACTCGCGACCCCCAAGCTGCCGGCCTCCTCCAGGTCGAGCACGACGCAGCCGGACATCAGCGAGCCCGCCATCTTGAGGAGGGCCTGCCCGCTCACAAAGGCCTGCACCTCGTACCCGCCGGCTTGCAGGGCATCAACGAGGCCGCGCCGGGCGTCGCCCCCAACCGCGACCACGTAGGCGCGCAGGCCAGTGTCGATGGTGACATCCTGCGCGATCCCGCCCGCTGACCGGATGTGCCCGTCGATCCCCGGGATCGGGAAGAAGGTGTCGCGGATGCGGCGCACCGCGTGGTCCGAGGCGCGCAGGATGCGGTACTCCAGAACCAGCGTCTCGCCGCGACCGACCCGCTCCAGCGCCTGCGCGGCGGCCTCGCGGTCCTCCGGGTGGACGCTGGCGAGCCAACTCGCGAGATCCGGCATGTCCTCGGCGGGCATGCCCCAGACCTGCGTGAAGGCCGGGCTGAGATAATCGAGTTGTCCGCTCTTCAGGTCGGCGAGCCAGAGCACGTTCGCCGAATGCTCGGCGAAGCGCCGGATACGCTCCTCGCTCTCGCGCAGGGCCGCCTCGGCCTGATGGCGTTCGGTGACGTCGAGGGAGACCGCAAGGCCACCAACGATGGCACCCGTCCCATCGCGCAAGGCGCTGACCACGTTGCGCACCCACACTGCTGTGCCATGCGGACGCAGGTAGCGCTTCTCGATGGTGAAGGATGCGCCTTCTGCCATGGCGCGCTGGTACAGGGGTTCGTTGAACGCCCAGTCGTCCGGGTGGGTCAGCTCCTCCACGGTGCGGCCGAGCAGATCATCGCGAGTGCGCCCCAGGATCTCGCAGTAGCGTTCATTGACGAAGCTCATCCGGTGGGCGGCATCGACGATGACGATGCCGGCCTCGGCTTGCTCGGCTACGGCCCGGAAGCGCTCCTCGCTCTCGCGCAGGGCCACCTCGGCGCGCTTCTCCCGATTGACGTCCTGCACCACCATGATGGCGTGCTGAATACTGCCATCGCGTTCCCGCACCGGAATGGCGCTGACTCGCATCCAGCGCTCATTGCCTTCCTCGGTCCGGTGCAGAAAGCTTACGTCCTGCACGACCTCGCCGCGCATCGCCCGAGCGAAGGGGTAATCGTACGGGCTCAGAATCTGGCCCTCCGTGTCGAAGCAGGTCCACTGAGGCTGCACGTCCGGATCGATGGAGGGAGCCCTGCCGCTTGGAAGAAACTGCCGACAAAGCGGATTGGTGAGCAGCGCTCGCCCATCGGCCGCGAAAAGGCCGGCTCCGAAAGGGAGATGCTCGATCAGGGTGTCAAAGCGCGCTTGTTGCGACTCGATCTCCCGCAAGGCGGATCGGAGCCGCTCCTCCGTGCGGACCCGCGCGGTGGTCTCGTGCACATGACAGAGCACGCCTTGCACGCTGCCGCCTTCATCCCGGACCGGCGAGTAGGCAAAGGTCCAGACGGTCTCCTCCTGAGTGCCGTGGCGATCCGCCGTAACGGTATAATCCTCCAGATAGCTCGCCTCGCCCCGGAGCGCGCGCTCCGCCACCGGCCCGATCTGCTCCCATGCCTCGCCCCAGACCTCGGGGAAAGGGCGCCCGAGCGCCTCGGGCTTGATGCCGAGGATCGGCCGGTACGCGTCGTTGTAGAAGCTGATGAGGTCAGGTCCCCAGGCGAGGTAAGTCGGAAAGGCCGAGTTGAGCATGCTGCCCAATGTGTACCGCAACGCGTGTGACCATGCCTCGATGGGGCCGAGCAGCGTGGGTCTCCAGTCGTGCTCTCGAATGCGGATGGCCATATGACCACCACCCGTCAGGAAATTTCCGGGTGCCATGGTGGCCTCCGTCCAGGCTCCTGTCGAAGTGGCCGGCACCGAGCCTGAGAGACGGCTGGAAGATTCTGCTGTCATCGTGGAATCCGAAGCCGCGCCAGCAGACTGTCGTCCTGGACACAGCGCTGAAATGCCGGAACCGCGACTCGTCCTCCCAACGGCCGTACCGCCACGAGTCGCGGCCGCGCCAGATCGCGGATGGCGGCTTGGTCAGCCGGGTGGAGGAAGTCCGAGATCGGAATGGCCGAGATGCGGTCGTCAGGTTGGCGTCCGACCGTCTTGGGCCCGGCCGCCTTCAGAAACACCGGCCTGAGGTTCCTGTCGGCGATGCCGATGAACACCGGCGGCTGCCCGACGACGGCCGCTGACAGATCATCGAGCGGAGGCGCTTTTGACGGTCCAGGGCAACCTCGCCGGCCGTCAAGGCTAGGGCTGCGCCGAGCGAGCCTATTGTCATCCTCCGGCGAGCTGTTCTGGGGCACTCGGGCTTCGGCCTTCTTCAGCGGCGGTGGAGAAGCAACCTTAAGAGGCACGGACGATCTCGCCCGTTCGACAGCACGAGCTTTCCCTGCCGCCGCGCCCACGGTCATTCACACAGGTGAAATCTCTGGCCGGCTACCCCGCCTACGCCGTGGCGGCGCGCCAGGGAGGCCGGCATGCCCCAGCACGAGTTCGAGAACCGGCTGAAGATTGAGATAGCGGTGATGAAGATAGGCCGCTTCCGCGCCGCCGCCCGCCTGCGCCAGAGCCGCAATGAAGCTCTCCAGCGTCAGGGCGGAGAAGCCGACGGTAGCCGGTTCCAAATATTTTTCACAAAATAACATGCGCTTACATCTGAATTGCTTTCCGCTTTATGTGTCACCTTGGCCACTTATAAATAACGAAACGAAACGTGAACGCTTTGTGGCATGTTAATTTGCAATTTCAGTGGCAAACGTGAGCGAATAACACGCGATGAAGCAGGGCTTGAGCAGAGTGCCGCGATCGAGGTGCGCTTGGCTGACCGAACACTCGACGCCAGCACGCTCGCGCGCAGCTGGTGTCAGCGCCCGATACGCCAACGCCGTGCTGGCCGAAGAGAGCACGTCGATCGTGCAACACATTCAAGCACGGCGGCTTGCCCGTTGCGGTAGGCGCTGGAAGACCCGCCGCAAATGAGCCGGATGGTGAGCGAGATCGCCAGGCAGACCGGGACGATCCGCAGACGCCGGTGCCGCCGACAGGCCAGACACCAACACCGACCAACACGTAAACGGCAACCGCCGCCAGCGCCCACCACCAGGATCCACGGAACGCCGGCACAAGGATGGGTTTGCCGACCGGCCCCGTTCCGGTGGACCTTCAGGAGTTCACGGTCTCGATGCTCTGGCACTCGTCCTACGATCACGACTCGGCGCACCGGTGGCTCCGCGACCTGCTCCTGCGCGCGTCCAGGTCGGCACCGTGACCAGGACCACGGGCCAGCGAACGAACGTGGACGCTGCGAGCCCCACGCAGGGCCATGCTTGTCGCCACACGGGGTTGGACGTCCCGGAAGGAAAACCGCTTCGATCCTGATTGTCCTCTCGCGGTTCGTTCGAACGCCTGGCTTGAGGGCGGATCAGCCCGCAGGATACGACGTGGCACCCTCCCTACCTCGTGGCCGCCCGATGCACGACATCCGGAGGTCGAGCGAACTCGACTGCCCTCGGGCCGGTTGAACCGGTGTACGCGCAGAGCCGAACCGAACGCCGCTCCTCCCATGGCTCGCGAGTCATCCCGGCCCGTGCCCGTGCCTCACGACAGGACGATTGCTGATGATCAAACTCACCGTGAACGGAGCTGAGCGCAGCTTCGACGGCGATCCCGACATGCCGCTGCTGTGGTACCTGCGCGATGAGGTGGGGCTCACCGGCACCAAGTTCGGCTGCGGCCAGGCCCTCTGCGGCGCCTGCACCGTCCATCTCGGCGGCACGGCCGTGCGCGGCTGCGTCACCCCGGTCTCGGCCGCCGAGGGGCAGGCCGTGACCACGATCGAGGGCCTCTCGCCCGACGGCAACCACCCCGTCCAGGTCGCCTGGCGCGATCTCAACGTCGCCCAGTGCGGCTACTGCCAGCCCGGCCAGATCATGCAGGCGGCCTCCCTCCTGAAGGACACGCCGAAGCCCACCGACGCGCAGATCGACGAGGCCATGAGCGGCAATCTCTGCCGCTGCGGCACCTATCCGCGCATCCGCGCGGCGATCCATCAGGCC